>JAEUTR010000194.1 GCA_016787365.1 Bacteroidia bacterium | reverse complement strand
TGCACCTTAAAAGTTAATCCTGCTTCATTAGAAGTTGTTGCTGTTGGTTTTGTAGCAACAGGTTTCGTTTCAGTAGGGGTTGTTGGTTTGCTTTCTACAGGTGTTGGTGGTGTTACAGGTTTGGTTTCAACAGGGGTATTTGTTGTTGTTACTGGTTTAGTTTCAGTAGGAGTAGTTGTAACGGGTGTTGTTTCTACAGGAGTAGATGTTGTTGCTGGTTTGGTTTCGGTTGGCGTATTATAGATAGCTACAGTTCCCGGATTTCCAATAGTAACGAATACAGGAGAAGCTTCTATTTCTTTTTTCTCATTATTTTCTAAATAATAAAATTTTTGGGAAAAGGTAGCAGGGCTAATAGCATCAGTCAATGCCTGAACTTTAAATTTAACTGTAAATTCAGATTCACTAGGTACTGATACCCAAACAATCTTAGCTCTTTGATTTTCAAAAGTAAAGTTACCACCTTTTACTTCTACTGCAGAAATAACATATCCGGCAGGAACATCCAATTGATATTTAGCAAAATTACCTACAGCACCTTTAATGATTTTAACATCAGCATCTACTGTAGATCCGGCACCCATAACAGAAGGAAATCCTGAATTTATAGTAATTTGAGAGTAAACGGTCGTTAAACCGGTTAATGCAAGGATTGTAAGGAATTTTTTCATAAAATATAGTGGTTAATTACAACAAATATAATTAATTTGTTGTAAAACAAAAACTATAAGTTTTTGAGATTAAAGGCGGAATCTATCTACAAAAAAACTACAGTATGCCGATTTAAATAAGTTTAAATATCTTGTATTTTATCATAGTGAAAATGTATTCATTTCTACTAGAATTCTATTTAATAGCTTAGTTATGAGTCATTGTAAGATATTTATATGATAAAAATTAAATACCTTATATTTATACACCTAAATTTACTAGTCAGATTTTAGTAAAGACAAACATGAACTATAAAAAAATCAATTATATAGAAAAAACAATTAATTGGATTCATGAAAAAACAAATGAAAAACAATTTCTTATTTTCTCCAGTATTTTGGTTGGTATTTCTGCGGGGATTGCCGCTGTTGTACTAAAATTGTTTGTCTTTGCTATCCGTCATTATTTAGTAGATGGATTTTTCTTAAAATATGATTTTAAATACCTGTATTTAATTCTACCATTTATAGGAATTGGCGTTACGGTGTTAATTGTTAAATACTTCTTTAAAAACCAATTAAACAGAGGTAACACAGCGATTCTTTTTTCAATTGCAAAACGTAGCAGTTTTTTACCATTTCATCAAATGTATTCTCATGTTATAACCAGTGGATTAACGGTTGGTTTTGGTGGTTCGGCGGGACTGGAATCTCCAATTGTTAGTACCGGTTCTGCCATAGGCTCTAATTTTGCTAAAACGTACAAATTAAGTTATAAAGACAGGACTCTGCTTTTAGCTGCCGGAGCTGCCGGTGGAATAGCAGGTGCATTTAATGCGCCCATAGCAGGTGTACTTTTTGCTCTGGAATTTATTTTGTTTGATATTAGTATTAGTGCCTTTATTCCTTTATTAATTGCCTCTGCTTCAGGAGCCTTATTATCTAAAATTATTTTACATGAAAGTAATTTGTTGTTTTTTAAATTAAGGCAACCTTTTGATTATAATAATGTGCCTTTATATATATTATTGGGGTTATTAGCAGGTATCACATCTTTGTATTATGTTAATTTTTTTGACAAAGTAGAATCGAGTTTTCATAAAATAAAATCAGGATTTACTAAATGGTTTATTGGCGGAATGACTTTAGCATTTTTATTTGCATTGTTTCCTTCGTTATTTGGAGAAGGCTATGATAGTATTAAAGCTCTTTCTGAATTCAGAGCAGCCGACTTATTTAAAGACAGTTTACTTTCAGGATTCATAAACAATAAATGGATGTTACTTATTTTTATTTCTATTACGTTGTTTTTAAAGGCTGCTTCAACAGAAATAACACTGGGTTTTGGTGGTTATGGCTGTAATTTTGCACCTTCGTTATTTGTAGGCGCATATTTAGGTTTTGCGTTTTCTTTCTTTTTAACCTTGTTGGGTTTTGATAATATTCCGGTAAGTAATTTTACTATTGTTGCCATGGCAGGTATTTTAAGTGGTGTTTTTCATGCCCCGTTAACTGCCATATTTTTAATTGCTGAAAT
>JAEUTR010000171.1 GCA_016787365.1 Bacteroidia bacterium | reverse complement strand
GAAACCTAATGACGAAAAGGAAATTATGTATTCCAGCAAAGTAAGTGGAGATAATAAAGCTTTTAGCTTTAATCAGGTGAGTGATATGAAATTTAGCGTGTATGAAAATCTTATTTCACTGGACGGCTTAAGTGACAGACCGTTTATTTCTCCTATTAACGAAAATGCTCTTTTATCTTATCGTTATAAATTATTGGGAACCACTTTTGAAGATGGTAAGATGTTAAATAAAATTGAAATTACTCCCAAACGTAAAACTGATCCTTGCTTTAGAGGTATTATTTATATTCAGGAAAATACCTGGCGCGTACATAGTGCTGATGTTTATTTAACCAAAGATGCAAAAATTGATTTTGTAGATACACTTTATATCAAGCAACTAAACGCTCCGGTTAATGATAGTATTTGGATGCCAATGAGTTTAAATATGACATTTAATTTTAAAGTATTTGGTTTTGTGGGCGATGGTTATTTTAATGCAGTCTTTTCCGATTATGATATGCATCCTGTATTTCCTAAAAAATTCTTTAAAAATGAGGTATTAAAAGTTGAAGACGGAGCTAACAAAAAAGATACAGCCTATTGGGAATCGTCTCGACCGGTTCCGTTAACTTACGAAGAAGAAGCCGATTATCGAGAAAAAGATAGTATAGGTAAAATTAAAAACAGTGATCATTATAAAGATAGTTTGGATAAAAAAGGTAATAAATTTACCCTTTCGGATTTAATTATGGGATACAGCTATAATAAAACCACTAAACAATTCAGTTTAAATACATCGGGCTTATTAACATCAGGTGTACAATATAACACAGTAGAAGGAGTAAATGCTTCTTTAAAAGTGGATATCACAAAACGTTATGAAGATCATCGTTACCATAATTTATCTGCCAGTGCAAGGTATGGATTTTCGAATTATTTAATTGGAGGAACTGCTAATTATAAATATTTAATGAAACCCGAAAAATTTGAATCTATTAATGTAAAAGTTGGAACTAGTGCTTTGCAATTTAATGGAAACGATCCTATAAATGCTACCATGAATACGTCTTACACTTTATTTAATAATGATAATTTTATGAAGTTGTATAAAAAAACTTATGCTTCATTTAGTTATCGTAAAGAGTTGATTAATGGTTTAATTGCTAGTTTTAATACAGAGTATGCCGAACGCTCTTCATTAAGAAATACTGCCAATGATTTGTGGATTGATAATAAAAATAAATTATTTACAAGTAATAATCCTTTAAAGCCAAATACAGATGATTCTAGCTTTGCTGTTAATAATTCGTTTATTGTTGAGTTAGGTTTTTCTATCCGTTTTAAACAAAAATATTACACGCGCCCACATCAAAAAATTATAGTAGGTAGTAAATTTCCAATTATTAATGTTTTATATACTAAAGCAATATCGGGTTTAAACACCAAAGCGGATTATGATTTGGCAAGAATCAGTATTGATGACAATATTAAATTAGGATTGGTAGGAACCTTTGCATATAAGTTAAAAGGTGGTTATTTCTTAAGTAGTAAGTATGTAGAGTTTATGGATTATAAGCACTTTGACGGTAACCAAACAATATTGGCAAACAACGATTATTTAAATTCGTTTAAATTATTGCCATACTATACTTATAGTACTAAAAATTGGTATTTCGAAGCTCATGCCGAACATCATTTTAATGGATTTATTTTTAATAAACTTCCAGTATTAAAAAAATCAAGAATTCAGGAAGTGATTGGCGGGCATATTCTATTTAACGACAAATTAGATCAGTATTATGAAATTAATTTTGGAGTAGAACATGTTTTTCAAATTA
>JAEUTR010000608.1 GCA_016787365.1 Bacteroidia bacterium | reverse complement strand
ATCAAACACACAGCTATTATAACTGCAATGCTTGGGTATGCTGATAAATATGAAAAGTAACGTTTAATAGCAATGAATTTACACCCTAAAATAGCAATTATTTATTACACCAAAAATTGCTCGTAAAACCCACCTATTTTTCTTTCTGCATCCACAAAATGAATCTCTAAAATCCACTCTCTTTTTGTTCCCGCTAATCCTGGGGAAAACATGTTTTTTTGATTATCGGGATGTATATAATTATCAAGGCTTTCACTCTCAATTTTTTCGTGCGGAAAATTTCCAATTAAATGCCCTGCAATATCTCCACCAAAAGTCCAACCATATTTATGTGCCAACTGTACATTGTAATGATAATATTCGGCGCCTGTAATACTTGTGTGATTAAAAAACCAGTCTCTCGATTCTTTCCATGCAGTTTCAATATCAGCTTTTAGTTTTAATTTTAAAGGGTCGTTTCCTATCACATAAGTTCTGCCTACATCAGCTTCCCAATCTTCAAACACCGGTCCGAAATCAAAAAATAAAATATCATCTTTTTCAATTATTAAATCCGGAGGATTTTCACGATAAGGATGTAGCGTATTTTTACCAGAGCGAACGATACGTTTATGCCAGTATTTTTTAATTCCAAATAATTCAAAAGCCAATTCAAATAATTGTTTATTCAATTCGTTTTCTGTTTTACCGGCAACAATATAGCCTCTGGCTTCTGCCTCATTAAATAATTGCAAGGCTTTACCTTCTGCATCAAGCAATTGTTCTTTTATAGAAGACATAGTTAAAGTATTTTTTTTTAAAACTTAACCTGTAACTTTAAATTTAACGTACGTCTGGTTAAATAATTTGGCACAGCATATTGACGATTGGTAACATCTGTTATCCATGTATAGGAAACTGTATTATTTACCTGAAGTAAATTAAATACCTCTACACTCACAAACATTCCTTTTAAGTGATGAAAAGGATTTTTCTTTGGCAATTGATGATTTTCTTTAATAATCTGATAAGCAAATCCTATATCAACCCTTCTGTATGGAGGCATTCTGAATACCTGTTTCCAACGCTCATGTCCGGGAGGGCCAAAAGGTAAACCTGTTCCAAATTGCATATTCAAATACATTTTACAGGATGGCAATTTTGGAATATAATCCTGAAAAAACATACCAAAAGTTATTCGTTGATCTGTGGGTCTTGGTATATAACCCGGATAAACTACCGAACTATCTACTGCTTTATTATTAAAGGTATAACCATTTATAATCGTATCGCCATCACTATTATAATAAGTCACTCTTCTGTCACCACTCAAATTTTCCATCGTTTTTAAATAACCAATGGTTGCCCATGATTCAATGCCTTTAATAAACTCTCCGTTAATTCTTACATCCGCACCGGTTGTATAACCAACTGAATTATTTTTTGCAAAATACCGGATACGTGTGTTATCAATTTCATAAGGAATTAAATCCTTCATTTCTTTATAATAACCTGCTAAAATCAATTTAAACGGTCGTCGCCATAACTTAAAATTATAATCACTCGATAATAAATAATGAATGGATTGCTGAGCTTTAATATCAGGATTTAATTTTCCATCAAATCCTCTCATCTCACGGTAAAAAGGTGGTTGGTAATAATAACCCCAGGATGCTTTAAATACAAAATCCTTTTCCCAATTTGGCTTGTAAGATAATGTGACGCGAGGCGATATAACGGTTTGGTTATTATAATCCCAATAGTTTGCCCGTGCACCTGCTGTTACGGTTAATAGAGAAGAATCTCGTAATTGCTTATTATACACATATTGAACATATCCCTGAACGCGGTTAGTTTGTAAATTTATTTTTGTTTTAATCACATCTATTAAATTTATCTCGGTAGCACTATACGGCGCAATATAATCTGCTGAATCAATCGTGCGCCACTCACTTAATTTATCTTCAATAATTTCATGCTGATAACGTAATCCCCAAAGTAATTCGCTACGACTATTTATAAAACGGGTTCCTTTATGTTCAATATTTAAAACAGTAGCGTCTATTCTGTTTCTTCCGTTATTTAAAAATCTGCCTTCTCCTCTATTAAACGCCACTTGTCCAAAATTATCTTTTCCAAAATCGGCTTCTAACTGATCGATATAATATTCGCCCTGAACCGTATAATTTTCTTCTTCTTTTGCTTTATAGGCCGAAGTAATGAGTTTTAACTTAGTTTTGGCATTAGGTTTAAATATGGTAGAAAGACCTCCCATAATCGTATTATACTGAGTTACTTCTCGCCCATCAAAAAAGATACTCAATTTAACGGCATTGTTCACGGTTCCAAAAGTAGTTTCTCTGCTTGCAGGAATTACCAGGTATTGATTATTGGAAATATTGCCTAAAAATTCAACGCTCCATTTTTCATTCAATGTAAAAGTGATAAAAGTCTGCACGTCATAAAAACGTGGACGATACTCACCTTTTGTATCCATACTTTTTAATAAATAAGCATTGGATTTATAACGGGAACCTAAACTCCAGGCCACTACCCTGTTTTTAGAAACACCCTGTAAATGCAAACTTCCCCCCAATAAACTTCCGCTCACGGTTCCTGCAAATTTTAAAGGTTTTTTATATGTTATATCTAATACCGAAGACATTTTATCGCCATACTTAGCTTCAAAACCACCGGCAGAAAAATTTATATTGCTAACCATATCCGGATTAGCAAAACTTAATCCTTCCTGCTGGCCACTTCTGGCTAAAAACGGGCGATACACTTCTATATCATTTACATATACCAGATTCTCGTCAAAATTTCCTCCACGAACGGAGTAACCGCTACTTAATTCATTATTACTACTTACGCCTATTTGCGTTTTAATAATATCTTCGATATTACCACTTGGACTAGGGATATAAAAAATGTT
>JAEUTR010000137.1 GCA_016787365.1 Bacteroidia bacterium | reverse complement strand
CAATTTGATAGCCTTTTATTAATAAAACAAGATGATTTTATTTTACTACTTTATAATTAGCAGATAATTCATTGCTTTTTACATTTATTATATAAACTCCTTGAGTTAATTCGGATGTATTTATGGTAATCGAATTAGAGTTTGATTTTTCAGAAGAAACAATTTTTCCTGTTACATCTAAAATAGTAACGTCTAGGTTTATATTTGCCTCATTATTAATATTTATTTGATCATTAAAAGGATTAGGATACACCGAAATTGCATTTGATAAAGCATTTTTTTCTTTTAAAGAAGTAGTTATAAATACTGGTAAAGGAATTAAATTACCACCAGTTGGTAAGGCAACCCATAATCCAAAAGCAGGTCCAGTGCTATTATTTGAAGGACTATAAAAACCACTTGCTAAAACTGTAATGGCTTTACTAGTTAAGCTTAGAGTATTTAATGGAGCTAAATAACTTACAACTGTTGAAGTTCCAGCTGCATCAGTGATGTGAAGTGTATAATCTCCTGCAGCTGTATTTGATGGTAATTGTAAATAACCGGTAGAGTTATATGTGCCATAAGCCATATCATTTACAATAGTTCCTGCCCCTTGAGCTTGAACATCTACAGTTGGAGCATCTGTTGATCCGTGAAAAACTAACACATCTGTATTTGTGGAAACTAAAGCACGTTCTCTCACTGCTGCATTAGCAACAAGGTTAAAAGGAGCAATAATATTATTTGGAGTGTATCCAGAACCACTAACTATACCAGATGCAATTAATTGGTATTTGTTAGCAGCTGATAAATTGTATGTAAAAGTTGCTAAAGCTCCAACGGCACTTGTACTTGTTGGAAGAGCGATAGATAAAGTAATTGTTTCTCCAACTGGAACATCAATAAAAGAAGACGCTGTTCTGAAAGCAAAATTATCAATTAATCTGATAGGTGTAGGTCCTGAAGTTGGTGATTGAACGTAAACGTCAACTTGAGTAGCCGCTAAATCAGCAGAATTGTGAATTGCTTGTAAACGTGTTGAAGAAATGGTAGAGCTTGGTAATGCTATTAATGCACCCCCAGAAGGTAATGCCACATATAAACCAAAATTAGGTCCAGTGCTATTATTTGTTGGATTTAAAAAACCGCTTGCTACTACTGTTAAAGCAGCACCATTAAGTCCTAATGTTTGTAAAGGGGCACTATATTCTGCTACTACGTTTTCAGAAAATTCGTCACGGATTTGAAGTTTATAATCTGCAGTAGGTAAATTTAAGTAACCGGCAAATGCACCGTAACTAGCATTATTTACGATAGCATTTGGGATAAATGGATTAGTCCCAGAAAACGGAACTACGACATCAACTGTTGGAGCATCTGTAGAACCATGGTAAACTAAAACATCTGTAATAGAAGTTGAAGACGAACGCTCTTTTGCCATTGTATATGCTGTAAGATTAAAAGGAGCAGCTATATTATTTGGAGTGTATCCAGAACCACTTACTATACCAGAAGCAATTAATTGGTACTTATTAGTTGCAGATAAGTTGTAAGTAAATGTAGCTAAGGCGCCAACAGCACTTGTACTAGTTGGAAGAGCAATAGATAAAGAGATCGTTTCGCCTACTGGCACATCAATAAATGAAGAAGCTGTTCTGAAAGCAAAATCATCAATTAATTTGATAGCGCTAGGGCCAGAAGTTGCAGATTGAACATAGACATCTACTTGATTAGCTGCTAAATCAGCGCAGTTATGAATTGCTTGTAAACGAGTAGAAGAAATTGTGCTAGTAGGTAAAGCTAATAAAGGACCTCCATTAGGTGTGGCAACATACAGTCCAAACGCCGGTCCGTTACTGTTATTTGCAGGATTTAAAAAACCGCTTGCTACTACTGTTAAAGCTGCTCCACCAAGACCTAAAGTTTGAAGAGGTGCACTGTATTCTGCAACAACATTCTCAGAGAATTCATCACGAATTTGAATTTTGTAATCCACAACAGCAAGGTTTAAGTATCCAGCAAATGCACCGTAACCTGCATTGTTTACTAAGATATTTGGTAAAAACGGATTTGTACCTGTAAATGGAGCAACGATATCAACTATTGGAGCATCTGTGCTACCGTGGTGAACTAAAACACTAGTTGTTGTTCCGTTAGGAGCGGCGCTTAGTGCTGTACTATAAGTATTTAATGTAAAACCAGCTGTTGTATTTCCAGGGTTATATCCAGTTGGACTAACAATACCATCAGCCACTACAATATTGCTTGATCCATTTGCAAAGTTTACAGTAAATGTTGCAAGTGATTGAGCAGATGAAGTTGATGTTCCAGCTGCTACTCCAATCACGATAGGTACTCCAGATGGAATGTTTGTGAATGTTTGAGATGCAGAACGAAACTGTAAGTCATCAATTAGTAGAGTAGTTCCTGCGTAAATGTCAACAGTGTTTGCCGCCGCATCTGCGCAATTGTGTATGACTTGCAGAGATGCTGTTTGAGCTTTTAGTGAAGTTGCTATAGAGCCTAGTAGTATAGCACTTCCAATGGTTAATAGTTGTTTTTTCATGTTTTTTTAGATTAGGTTATACTAGAAAAACACGATTATTTCAATTTTGTTTAACTAAAATAAATAAAGATTAAACAAAATTGTTAATTTATGTAAAAAAAGAGCATAAAAAAAGACCGAATAAATCGGTCTTTTAAAATATAATATTGCTTGTAATTAAGCATTAACTCCTTTTAATACAGCTGCCATTGTTTTACCAATAGATGCAGGACTGTCTACCACATGAATACCACACTCGCGCATGATTTCCATTTTAGCTTGAGCTGTATCATCATGTCCGCCAACAATTGCACCTGCGTGACCCATTGTACGGCCTTTAGGAGCTGTTTGACCTGCAATGAAACCAACAACCGGTTTTTTGTTTCCGTTAGCTTTAATCCAACGAGCAGCATCTGCTTCGTAGCTTCCACCAATTTCACCAATCATTACGATAGCATCGGTTTCAGGATCATTCATTAATAATTCAACGGCATCGCGAGTTGGTGTTCCAATAATTGGATCTCCACCAATACCGATAGCTGTACTAACACCTAAACCAGCTTTAGCAACTTGATCAGCAGCTTCATAAGTTAAAGTACCAGATTTAGAAACAATACCGATACGTCCTTTTTTGAATACAAAACCTGGCATAATACCAACTTTTGCTTCACCGGCAGTAATTACGCCTGGACAGTTAGGGCCAATTAAACGAACGTTTTTTCCTTTAATATATTCTTTAGTTGCAATCATGTCTTTTACAGGAATTCCTTCCGTAATACAAATTACAACTTTAATACCTGCGTCAGCAGCTTCCATAATAGCATCAGCAGCAAAAGCAGCCGGCACAAAAATGATAGATGTATCAGCACCTGCTTTGTCTACAGCGTCTTTTACTGTATTAAAAACTGGTCTGTCTAAGTGAGTAGTACCACCTTTTCCCGGAGTTACACCACCTACTACATTAGTTCCGTATTCAATCATTTGTGTTGCATGAAAAGTTCCCTCTCCACCAGTGAAACCTTGAACTATTACTTTTGAATTTTTTCCTACTAAAACGCCCATATTATTTTAATTTATTATTTAGATACTAGTTGTTTCTGATTTTAATTGATGCGCTAAATTTAAACATAAATCCTTATTTTTTAATAACATTTTATTATTTTATTGTACTAAAACAGCTTTTGCCTATGTTTATATGAATAAACCTGTTATTACTGTTAAAATCATCCCTTATTTCTCTCTGGGTAAGGCTTTTTGTTGGGCAAAAAACGGCTTATAAAATGGCATTGCAATAATCACAAAACACGTAATGCCTATAATTTGAGCCAAAATAAGTGTGTCTTTATAAATCATGTGTATAATTTCACATTGCGCTGTGGCAATCGGATCATTAAAATCGGCATAACATTTTAACCAATCGAATACTTCGTGAAAATAAACGCAGAATAATAATGGCATAACAGGCAATAAAAAATAAAATAAATTGGTAGCCACAGCTCCCACAACTCTGTATTTATCTTTCTTTAAATAATAATTTATGCTTAAACATCCGGTTACCATCCATGTTA
>JAEUTR010000113.1 GCA_016787365.1 Bacteroidia bacterium | reverse complement strand
AGACCATTACAACCTTAGTTGCCCCTACTGATATGGGTTTAAGTTTAATGGAATTTTTAAAAGGAAATGATTATGATATTTTAGCTACCTGTGGTGGTATGGCACTATGTGCTACCTGTCATGTAAGTGTTATTTCAGGATTTGAGAATTTACAGGAAATTTCAGATGATGAATATGCCATGTTAGATACCTTACCTAACATTACCGATACCTCTCGTTTAGGATGTCAACTAAAATTGGCTGATAATATGAATAATATTACGGTTAAGATAATGGGTGACGGAAATTAATTAGAGAAATTTTCAACCCTAAATTAATTTTTCATTTTCTGGCTGCTCATCTTTAAAATAAATATCTATACATACAAGCATTGCCAAAAATCCCCAAAACGGCACAGAGGCTTTGTCTGTATCTAAAAAGTTCTTTAAAAATCCATGAACAAAATAAGTGCTCATTCCCATTAATAATGAAATGGTGAGTATTTTCATGGATTTATCTTTTACGCTATATACCAATCTGTACCCTAAAAACATCACCGAAAACACTAAAACAACCACTATTATTCCACCAAGTAATCCCTGTTCTGATAAAGGACCTAAATACTCACTATGCGCATTTCCTTTATCTCCAAAATTGGTAGAAATAATTGTTTTTTGTGTACTTTTTTGAAAAGGAGCATATAAAAACTGATATGTACCAGGACCAAAACCTAACACAGGTTTTTCTTCAAACATCTGTAATGCACAGCTCCATCTGTTTAACCGTTCCAGATTAGATGCATCTGTAGAAATATTTGACATGGATTCAATATTTGCTGTAATATCTCCATCCGAATCCGTGTTATTTCGACCTAAAATCATCAGTACTTCTGTTTGAAACGAAATAAAAAGAATGATAGCAGTTGTTAAAGTAATTAAAATGGTTCTGAATTTAATTTTTAATAAAAGTGTTATTAATACGGCAATGGACACTACTAAACTTAACCAGCCGGCTCTTGCAAACGAAACAATAATAGATATTAAAAAAATAGTTAAGAGGATAAAACAAAATACTTTCACTATGGTACTAATATTTTTCATAAATAAAATACCACACATTACAGGAATATACATTGCTAAAGCAGCTCCATAAGCAGTATGATCATTATAAAATGGAGATACAATCCAATCTGCAATTTTTTCATCATAAGCATAGGCCGAATGTTTAACTGTAGTAACAATAGCTACAATGGCTAAGGCTATTGAATAAAACATTAAATGATTAAGAATTGCTTTTTTATTTTTAAAAAGTTGACTAGCCATAAAATAACAAGAGGTTAAAAACCATGTTCGGGCTAAAATAAATTTAATGGATATAACCGGCAATTCGCTTGTAATTGTGGTAATTAAAATCCATAACATCTGTATGAAAATAATAATAGTTATGGGATGTTTTAATATTTTTCGGTCAGTTACTTTAGAACTTAACTCATTTAAAAAATAAATTAAGGTAATACCTACCATTAAAGGCTCGGCTGGCAAACTTAAATTTAATCCGTCGTTATACCCCAACTCTTTCAAACTGATGGCTAACGGTGTAGAAAAGACCATGATATACATTATCTTCTCAATATCAAAAATTGCTAATAAAATAACTAAAACAGCAAATGGAAGCAGATTAAAAAGATAAAACATATCTTTTGCAAAAAGTAACACATAAGCATTTATTAAAATATAGCTAATGATTACAAAATAAAATACTTGAGTATTTTTAAGTTTAATCAACTTTTTGCTTCTTAGAATTTAAAAATATAATAACTATACTAGCAATTACTAAAGATGATAATGCAATGATAGCTACTATTAATGAACGAATTGGATAACATTTACTATCAGGTAAAGTTGGCTTGGAAACAACATTGGTATAACTTATTTTATGGTC
>JAEUTR010000701.1 GCA_016787365.1 Bacteroidia bacterium | reverse complement strand
AAGTTAAGTAAATGTTTATTTCCTATTATCAGTGTTTTCATTAGAATACTGATTTATCCTGATAACTATCGCAAGAATACCGTTACATCGCAGAAAAAATTAATGCGCTTCCAGCCAATTATTACCAACACCCATTCCAACCTCAACAGGTACATTTAACGGCAAAGCATGTTTCATGTGTTTTTCAATAATTGGTTTTATTAAATCCAATTCCGGTTTATACACATCAAACACTAACTCATCATGTACCTGTAAAATCATTTTCGATTTAATATTCATACTCTTAAGTTCTTTGTGAATATTAATCATCGCTACTTTAATCATATCTGCTGCCGAACCTTGAATTGGCGCATTAATAGCATTTCGTTCTGCATAAGAACGAACGGTTGCGTTATTTGAATTAATATCTTTTAACCAACGCTTGCGCCCTAATAAAGTTTGAACATAACCATGCTCTTTAGCAAAGTTAATTTCATTATCCATATAGGTTTTAATAGAACCATATTGTGCAAAGTAATTATCTATTAATTGTTTTGCCTCTGCACGTGGTATATTTAAATTATCTGCTAACCCAAAAGCACCTTGTCCGTATATAATACCAAAGTTTACACTCTTAGCTTTGTAACGCATTTCTTTCGTCACTTCGCTTTCTTCAATACCATAAACCTTAGCGGCAGTAGCCGTGTGAATATCCTTTCCTAAATTAAAGGCTTCGCACATATTAGGATCACCACTAATAGAAGCCACAATACGCAATTCTATTTGCGAGTAATCTGCACTTAATAAAATATAATCTTCGTTACGCGGAATAAATGCTTTACGAATTTGTCTTCCTCGTTCGGTACGAATTGGAATATTTTGCAAATTGGGATTATCGCTGCTTAAACGTCCTGTTACAGCCACAACCTGATTAAAAGTAGTATGAATACGATGTGTTTTTTCGTTTACTAATAATGGTAAAGTATCAACATAAGTTGATTTTAATTTTACCAATTCGCGGTAATCTAAAATTTTTGCTACAATAGGATGCTTCCCTTCCAGCTTTGATAAAATATCTTCACCAGTAGCATACTGACCTGTTTTTGTTTTCTTAGGTTTCTCAACGATTTTTAAATACTCAAATAAAATTTCGCCCACTTGTTTAGGAGAAGAAATATTAAATTTCGTTCCGGCCAATGCCTGAATTTCTGCATCTACTTTAGTAATATCTTCTTGTAATTGAGCGGAAAATTCATTTAAGCCTTGCACATCTACGTTAATCCCTTCGCGTTCCATGCCTGCTAAAGCTTCAATTAGAGGCAATTCTACTTCATGAAATAATTTTTCGGTTCCAGATTCTTGTATTTTTGAAACAAAGGCTTGTTTTAATTTTAAGGTAATGTCTGCATCCTCAGCTGCGTAATCCTTTATGATATCTAAAGGAACATCGCGCATACTCATTTGATCTTTTCCTTTTTTACCAATTAATTCTTCGATGCTTATTGGAGAATAATCTAAATAGGTTTCTGCCAATATGTTCATATTATGACGCATCTCAGGCATAAACAAAAAATGGGCAACCATGGTGTCCCACAATTTATTTTTAATTTCTACGCCATAATTTTTTAAAACTTGTAAATCGTATTTGATATTTTGTCCAATCAAAACTTTAGAACTATCTAAAAATAAAGGCTTAAATAAATCAATTAAGGCTTGTGCCTCTTCTCTATTCTCTGAAACAGGCACATAATATGCTTCATTAGCTTTTACTGAAAATGATAAGCCTACAACCTCAGCTTCAATCGTATCTAATGAAGTTGTTTCCGAATCAAAACAAAACTCTGTATTTGAATTTAAAATCGCAATTAAATTATTGATTGATTCCGTTGTGTTACACAACATGTAATTTGGATTAATATCCTTAATAGTTTTAAAAACCTTAGCTTCTTCGGCCGCAATGGTTTCCAAATGTTCTTCGCTAAATAAATCACCTGTATTAAACAAATCTGCTTTTGGTTTGGTTGTTTCTTTAGCTTTAGCTGGCGCAAAACTTGCTGAGTCTTTTGCTCCACCAATATCTTCACCTAGCACTTTTTGTGCAATACCTCTAAATTCTAATTCGGCAAATAATTCACGCAATACGTCTTTATTAATTGATTTAAGCGCAAGTTCCTCTTCATTAAACTCAATAGGCACATCCAAAATAATAGTCGCCAACCATTTTGATTGTAAAGCTTTTTCTTTATTATTCTCTACTTTCTCTTTAAGTTTGCCTTTTAGTTTATCGGTGTTCTCTAATAAGTTTTCAATGGAACCAAAATCTTTTACCAATTGAATAGCGGTCTTCTCTCCTACTCCAGGTATGCCTGGAATATTATCTACTTTATCGCCCATCAATCCTAAAATATCAATCAACTCAGATACGTTACGGATTTCCCATTTTTTACAAATCTCTTCAACACCTAGTATTTCGGCGCCATTACCCAAACGAGCGGGTTTATAGATAAATGTATTTTCATCTACTAACTGCCCGTAATCTTTATCAGGCGTCATCATATAAGTAGTGAAACCTTGTTGTTCAGCTATTTTAGCTAATGTGCCAATAGCGTCATCGGCTTCAAAACCGGGAGTTTTAATGATAGGAATATTAAAGCCTTCTATTAATTGAATAATGTATGGAATACAGGTTCGCAAATCTTCCGGCATTTCTTCACGTTGTGCTTTATATTCAACAAACTCCGTATGTCTTACAGTAGCTTCAGGTGTATCAAATACTACGGCTATATGAGTTGGTTTTTCTTTATTTAAAATTTCTAATAAAGTATTTGTGAAGCCGAAAATAGCTGAAGTATTTAATCCTTTTGAACTCACACGTGGATTACTGCTAAATGCAAAATAAGCACGATAAATTAAGGCAAATGCATCAAGAAGAAATAATTTTTTTGGGGTATCTTTTGTTATCATTAATTTTTTATTTACTGCTGGTTAAATTCTTTAAAATAGGCTTCTAATGTTTCCTCATTAAAAGGAATTTCTTTTTGATCATTTATTTTTTGCGCAAGTGTTTTGTTTGATTTAAACAAATCCTTTAGTTGTTTTTTCAAACCTTTTGCTTCTAATATTTTAAATTGTCCGTCGCCTTTTTCTAACATATAACAATACTCATGAACTTCATGAGTTTCCCCTTCATCTAGTACTTCAAACTTTGTCATAAATAAAGACAACTGTCCTATGCTTAGTACTTTAAAAAAACAAGATTTATTATTATGAAAAGCACTGATGTAATAATAACTATTATAACCATATCCTTTAATTCTATCCGAAGTATATGGCTTTATTTTATTAGTTTTATCTTTAAAACTAATTTTTTGATACAACTCTAATTTTTTAACAGGAGGTATTTTAATCTGCCCGCGAAGTGTATCTCCTTTTAGTGTAACAACGTATGCTTCCTCAAATACATCCGGTACTTTTTTGGCTTGAGAAAAACAAAAAAAAGAATGTAATACCAAACAAATAAGTACTGTTTTTTTCATGTGTATCTATTTATTTTTTTAAGTTATCGTATGGCATAGCAATGTTATCTTCATTGGTTTTGTAATGGTTGAACATGGTTATTACATAACTTTAAATTAATTTTATCTGGTTATAGCGGGAACTTAATTTCGTAAATAGTAGGCCAAAGTTTACCGGTTACCAATATTTTGTCAGAAATAGAATCATAAGCAATTCCATTTGTTTCTACAGAATTTGGATTTTTTGTTTTACTTTCATTAAATAAGTTACTAATGTCTATTTTACCAACAACATCACCTGTATTAGGATCAATCTTCACAATGGTATTTGTCATCCAAATATTAGCATAAATAAATCCTTTGATGTATTCAAGTTCATTAATATTTACAACCACGTAACCATTCTCTGCAACATCCAATGTTTTTGTAACTGCAAAACTTGTTGGATCAAGATACGTGATATAACTTGTGCCATCACTCATAATAAGGCTTTTGCCATCCGTTGTTAAGCCCCAGCCTTCTCTGTTTGTATAATTAAATTTTCCGATGTTTTTAAATGTTTTTGCATCGTAAATAAACCCGGTTTGATTTTTATAAGTAAGTTGAAAAAACTTACCATTTAAAAAAACAATACCTTCTCCAAAATAAATAGTTCTATCCAACTCAGCCTTCGCGTCAATTTTACCTGTTTTCAAATCAACTATTCCAAATAACGATTTTGTTTGAGGCATATTATCAGGAGCGCCTGTACTTTCAAATAATTTACCTTCATGAAACAAAAAACCTTCTGTAAAGGACGTTACATCATGAGGATATTGTTTTTCAATTGTATAGGGAATTTGAGGGATTTCGGGAGTATTATCTACAACCGGAGGCTGAACCACATTTTGTTTTGGTTTATCTGGTTCACATGAAGATATAATCACAGATATTACAATAAAAGATGCGAAGAAACTATACTTCTTTATTTTGGTAATTTTCATTTTAACTTTCTAAACTTTTAAAGTTTCCAAATTCTATAACTAAATACTCCAACTTGTTCCCTCTTTACTATCTTTTACTTGAATATTAGCAGCAGTTAATTTATTTCTTATTTCATCAGATGTTGCAAAATCTTTATTAGCTTTTGCTTTATCTCTTAATTCCAAAACCAATTGCATCACTCCTTCTAAAGCGGTATTTGCTTTTCCTGTTTCTTCCTCCTTTTTCAAACCCATGACATCAAACACAAAATGCTGATATATTTTATTCAATAAATCAATATCTGCTTGAGTTAAGTTTGCTTTTTTGTCGTTAGCAGAATTAATAATTCTGATTGCATCAAACAAATTGGCAATTAATACAGGCGTATTAAAATCGTCATTCATAGCATTATAACATTCTCTCTCCAAAGCTGAAATGTTTTCAGAAGAAGTTGCCGATGCTTTTAAGGTTTGAAGTGTTTTATAACTATCCATTAAACGCGTATATGCTTTTTCAGAAGCCGTTAATGCTTCGTTACTAAAATCCAACGTACTGCGGTAATGTGTTTGCATCATAAAAAATCTAACAGCCATAGGACTAAATCCTTTGGTTAATAAAGGATGATTGCCTGTAAATAATTCCATAGGTAAAAAACTATTACCTAA
>JAEUTR010000695.1 GCA_016787365.1 Bacteroidia bacterium | reverse complement strand
GGAGGTAATACAAATGACCAAATATCGTCACTTCCTTTTCCACCTTCTCTATTAGAAGTAAAATAACCTTTTACTTTTTTTCCTTCGAAAATAATACCAAAATCATCACCTGCTGAGTTCATAGGAGATTTTAAGTTTACAGGAGCTTTTGTGAATTTACCATTAGCATCTTTTTCAACTTTAAAAATATCTAAACCACCCATACCTAAGTGAGTGTCAGAAGAGAAATATAAAGTTTTATTATCATCTGCAATATAAGGGTATCCTTCAACTCCTGCAGTATTAACCTGAGGACCTAAGTTTACAGGTTGACCCCATTCTTTTGCTTTTGCATCAAAACTACTCATCCAGATATCATTTCCTCCGTAACCGCCTGACAATCTTGAGTCAAAATACAATGTATTCCCATCAGGAGAAATAACTGCGTGACGGAAAGAAACGGTGTCAATATTAAAAGGTAACAAAACAGGTTCAGCCCAAGATGGCCCTTGTTTTTTACATACGTAAATTTGACATTTTAATTGTTTATTTTTTGCTTCAGGGCAACGAGTCATAAACATTAAGTCGCCTTTTTTAGAAACATATGCTCCTCCTTCGTTCATTTTAGAAACAACAGATGTTGCTAAAGGAACCGGAGTACTCCATTTCCCGTTTTTATCTAATTTTGCTTCATATAAATCTGAGTGATTTTGACCTGTAGTTACATCAATAGAACCTTGAGCGCCTTGTCTTGTTGAGGTAAAGTATAAAGTAGTGTATTTTTTGTCAGCGTACGCAGGTGCAAAATCAGATTCTTTAGAATTGATTAAAGCCATTGGTTCAACTTTTAAACGTGTTTCAGGAGTGTTTTTAGCGTCTTTCCATTCTTGAGCTAATTGACAAGATTTAACGCCATTTTCTCCTCGAACATCAGATGGCATCTCTTTTTTGTAGTTATTGTACTCAATAATTGCTTCAGGATATTTTTGTTGTGCCTTTAAAACATCTGCTAGTTTTAAGATAGCAATTGGATCGGGATACTTTGCTTTGATAGCTTTGTTATAATAAGTTTCGGCACCTTTTAAATCGTTAATTTGTTGATATGCGTCAGCAGTTCTGAATAAAATTTTAGCCTTAGCATCTGCCTTTTTAACCTTAGTGTAGGCTTGTTTGTATAACTCTATGGCATTAAAATATTGGTGATTGTCATATGCAACATCAGCATCTTTTAAATAGTTTTTCTGAGCGCTCACAGAAAACACAAATGCAATAACAGCTGTAGTGGTTAGTGCTAATTTTTTTAAGTTTTTCATAGGTAAATTAAACTTTATAAGGTGCTAATATATATATTTTTTTAAAACTGCAAAAATTTATTAACAAAAATCCCCGATTTCGTCGGGGATTTTTATGTTTTTATCTTAAATAAAGCATTTCTCTATATTTAGGTAATGGCCAAGTGGCATCATCTACAATACCTTCCAATTTATCAACATTGTATCGCATTGATTCAAAGTAAGGTTTTACTTTTTCGCAATACGCATGAGCTTGTTTTTTAGCAGTATCCAAGTTATTTGCTTTTTTACGCTCTTCCGTCATTAAATCAGCTTCTGTTTTGATGATGGTTACTTTTTCAGAAATTTCTTTAATTAATTCTAATTGACTTTTTGCAACTACTTTAAACTCTGTAGGAGATAAAATCTCTTTCATTCCTCTTACAGATTCTACCAAACTCTTTTGATAATTTAATGCTGCTGGAATGATTTGATTACTTACCATATCAGCAATGATGCGCGATTCGATTTGAATTTTTTTAGTATAAGTTTCCAAAGCAATTTCGTAACGAGCCTCTTGTTCGCGGTGGTTTAAAATACCTTGAGATTCGAACATATTTAATGTTTTCTTAGAAATCATAGCTTCTAAAGCGCCCGGCGTTGTTGGGATATTATTTAATCCACGTTTTTTCGCTTCTGCTTTCCAAGCGTCACCGTAACCGTTTCCTTCGAAACGGATTTTTTTACTTTCAATAATGTATTTTTTTAATACTTGAAAAATAGCTTCGTCTTTTTCTACTTTTTTGTTGATTAAAGCATCTACGTCTTTTTTGAAAGTAGTTAATTGTTCAGCCATAATTGAGTTTAATACAGTCATTGGTCCGCCACAGTTAGCAGAAGACCCAACGGCACGGAACTCAAATTTATTTCCTGTAAAGGCAAACGGCGAAGTTCTATTTCTATCAGTGTTATCTAATAAAATATCTGGAATACGACCGATGTTCATTTTTAACGCTGTTTTTTCTTCTGGACTCATTTTTCCAGAGTGCACAGATTTTTCTAATTCATCCAAAACCTTTGATAATTGTTCGCCTAAGAAAACAGACATGATTGCTGGAGGCGCTTCATTTGCACCTAAACGGTGATCGTTGTTTGCAGAAGCAATAGAGGCGCGCAATAAATCACCATGCTCATAAACTGCTTTTACGGTGTTAACGAAGAAAGTTAAGAATTGTAAGTTTGTTTTTGGTGTTTTACCTGGAGATAATAAGTTTTTACCAGTGTTAGTAGCTAAACTCCAGTTATTATGTTTACCGCTTCCGTTAACACCTGCATAAGGCTTTTCATGCATTAAAACACGGAAGTTGTGGCGGATAGCAACTTTCTCCATTACATCCATTAATAACAAGTTGTGATCAACTGCCAAGTTTGTTTCTTCAAAAACAGGAGCACACTCAAATTGAGCTGGCGCAACTTCATTATGACGAGTACGAACCGGAATTCCTAATAAATGAGCTTCATATTCAAAATCACGCATATAAGCAGAAACTCTTTCAGGAATGGATCCCCAGTAGTGATCTTCTAATTGCTGACCTTTTGCAGGTGCATGACCAAATAAGGTACGACCTGTTTGTTGTAAATCGTAACGAATGTTATATAAAGCAGAGTCTACCAAAAAGTATTCTTGCTCCCATCCTAAAGTAGCAATTACTTTAGTCACGTTTTTATCGAAGTATTGACAAACTTCTGTAGCAGCTTTATCTACCGCGTGTAATGATTTTAATAAAGGTGTTTTGAAGTCTAACGATTCGCCAGTATATGAAATAAAAATAGTAGGGATGCAAAGTGTTTCGCCCCAAATAAATGCTGGTGAAGTTGGATCCCAAGCAGTGTAGCCACGTGCTTCAAATGTATTACGAATTCCTCCGTTAGGGAAAGATGAAGCATCTGGTTCTTGTTGTACTAGGGCATTTCCGCTAAAACGTTCAATAGCTCGGCCGCCTTCAATTGGCTCAAAAAAGCCATCGTGTTTTTCGGCAGTAGCTCCAGATAATGGTTGAAACCAGTGTGTAAAGTGGGTTACGCCTTTGCTTTGTGCCCAAGCTTTCATGCAAGCAGCCACTTGATCGGCCATTTTACGTTCAACAATAGTTCCTTGATTCATGGAGTTTTGGATACTGTTGAAAGCTTCTTCTGAAAGGAACTCGCGCATGGCATCTAATCCAAATACATTAGATCCATAGTACTGTGAAACTTGTTGATTGTTGTTGTTAAACTCTACTGGAGTTCTTTTTACAACATCTTGCATGGCTAAAACGCGTCTTGTACTCATAATTTTTTGGTTTTATAGGGGTGTAAATTGAAAATTTATAACTTTTTGCCAAAATTATATCAAAAAAAGGGGGGGTGCAAGTAAAAAAATCACTTTTTTGAAAAATATTTTCAAAAAATAGGGGGGTATGATTAATTAAATACAAATTTCCAATAACGTGTATCAATTTTATAATAAGATGCTACATAAATATCATTAAAAACAGAAGATTTTCTTATTTTTACCCTTGATGAATTTTTTGTTTCCCACATTTTTAATTGGTTTAGCCGCAATAGCCATTCCTATTATTATTCATCTTTTTAATTTCAGGAAATACAAGAAAGTGTATTTCACCAATGTCCAATTCCTCAAAGAATTAAAGCAAGAAAGTGACAGTAAATCCAAATTAAAAGAATGGTTGATTTTAGCCATGCGTATTTTAGCCATTGCTTGTTTAGTATTTGCTTTTGCTCAACCATTTATTCCAGGTAAGACAAAAACGGTACAAGGCGAAAAAGCCATCAGTGTGTATATTGATAATTCCTTTAGTATGGAAAGTACCAACAAAAAAGGAACACTTTTAGAAAATGCTAAAGAGTACGCTACTGAGATAGTAAACACATTTAATGTGAGTGATAAATTTCAACTATTAACCAATGATTTTGAGGGTAAGCATCAACGATTTGTTAGTAAAGAAGATTTTATAGAGCAATTAAATGAAGTTAAAATTTCTTCTGCAACTAAAGCTTTAAACGATGTAGTAAAACGTCAACAAGATTTTTTACAAAATAGTTCTTCAAAAAATAAACGTATTTTTTTATTGAGTGATTTTCAAAAGAATACTTCTATATTTAATAAAACAGATGTTGATACTTCAATAGTAGTAAGCTGTATTCCCATTGCATCATCCGAAGTAAGTAATGTATACATTGATAGTGTGTGGTTTGAAACACCTGTTCAGCAATTTGGCACACAGCAAATTGTTCACGCTATCATCATCAATAAAAGCGCAAAGGATATTGAAAATGGAACATTAAAATTATTTATCAATAACGTCCAAGTATCTCTGAGTTCTTTTAATGTCAGTGCTGGAAATAAAAAGGATGCAAGTATTTCATTTACTGTAAAAGTTAAAGGAATTAATAAAGGTATTTTAAAGATTGAAGATTATCCGATTACATATGATGATGATTTTTATTTTAGTTTCAATGCTCAAACTACTATTAATGCTTTGGTCATTAATGGAAAAGAAACTAAGACTTCGGGAAACTTTAAATCATTAATGCAAAACGATAGTTTGTTTGTGTATCAGGAAAACAACGAATTATCCATTGATTACAGCGTGTTTTCTAAAACAAATATTATTGTGTTAAATGAATTAAGTTCACTTACTTCCGGTTTAACATCTGAACTTCAAAAATTTGTAAGTAACGGCGGGAGCTTAGTTATTTTTCCAAACAAAAAAGCAGATTTAGAATCATACAATACAGCTTTTCAGAATTTACAATTACCACAAATTACAAAATTAGATACTGTTAATACAAAGACACAAAGTATAAACTTTGAACAAGGATTGTATGAAGGCGTGTTCGATAAAATTGATCAGAGGATGGATTTACCAAAAGTATTTGAACATTTTGAATTGACTAAAGCAACGAATAGTAATTCGCAAAACTTAATACTATTACAAAATGGACAATCGTTACTTTCTTTAAGTCCATTAGGTAGCGGCAAGATTTATCTGTTTTCTATTCCTTCCGACGAGAGTTGTTCTAATTTATTGAAACATGCCTTATTTGTTCCAACATTAATTAAAATGTCGATTTTGAGTTTAAAGCCTTCGCCAGTGTATTACAAAACGGCTGTTAACGAAGCCATTGTTTTAAATACAAACTCTAATTTTTCAGACAAGCCATTGCATATTATTAAGGATGACAAAAAAAATGATGTAATTCCTGAACATCGATCAATAAATAATGCCACTACCTTATTTACACAAAACCAAATTACAGAGGCGGGGCATTATGAAGTTTTTGAAAATAAAAGTTCAATTAAGGATTTGGCTTTCAATTTTGATAGGAAAGAGTCTGATATGAATTTTATGAGTCAGGAAGATTTACAAAAACAAATTGACGAAAAAGGCTTAAAAAATCTATCGATTATTTTGCCTAACGAAAAAACGTTAACAAATGCCCTACAAGAAGTTAACGATGGTAAAAAATTATGGAAATTGTTTTTAATTTTAGCCTTGATCTTTTTAGTCGCCGAAATATTAATCATCAGATTATTCAAATAACGATATGAACCTTTTAATTAAACAAGCCACGATAGTAGATTCTGACAGCAGCCATAATGGAAGAGTTGTAGACATCTTAATTGAAAAAGGAGTTATTACTCAAATTAAAAAATCAATTACTCCTGAAAAAGGGATAAAAACTGTTGAGGCTGAAGGCATGCATGTATCTGCTGGCTGGTTAGATATGCAAGTAAATTTTTGCGACCCAGGTTACGAACATAAGGAAACATTAAATAATGGTTTAAAAAGTGCTGCAAAAGGCGGATTTACGAGTGTTTGTTTAATGAGTGGAACAAATCCTCCTTTGCATAACAAAGCACAAATTGAATATGTTGCTAATAGAACAAAAGATAATTTAGTAGATGTGTTACCCGTAGGAACATTAAGTCATAATCAAGAAGGTAAAGATTTATCGGAAATGTATGACATGAAATTATCTGGCGCTGTGGCTTTTAGCGATTATAAAAAATCTACAAAAGATGCAGGCTTAATTTTAAGAGCATTACAATATTCTCAAAACATTAATAGTTTTATCATTACGCATTGCGACGATAAAACCATTTCTCATGATGGATTAGTAAATGAAGGGGTAACTTCTACTAAATTGGGTTTAAAAGGGATTCCTGCTTTAGCTGAAGAAATTATGTTGCAACGTAACATTCAAATTTTAGAATATACGGGAGGCAAAATGCATATTCCTACGATTAGTACTAAAGGAAGTGTTGAATTGATTAAAAAAGCAAAAGCGAAAAAATTAAATATTACCTGTGGTGTAGCGGCGTATAATTTATTGTTAGACGATTCAGAGCTAGAAGGCTTTGATACTAATTACAAAGTAAATCCTCCATTAAGAACTAAAGAAGATGTTGATGCTTTGAAAAAAGGATTAGCGGATGGTGTTATTGATGTGATTGTGAGTGATCATGCACCGCAAGATATTGAAAGCAAAGATTTAGAATTTGATCTTGCGGATAACGGGATGATTGGATTAGAAAGTTGTTTTGGCGTTTTAAATACCGCTTTAAGTTCAAAATTATCTTTAGAAAACATAGTTGATGCTTTAACAAAAAATCCTCGTTCTATTTTGGGACTTGATGCAGTAAGCATTAAAGAAGGAGCTGAGGCTAACTTGACCTTGTTTAACCCAACTAAAAAATATGTATTTGAAAAATCACATATTGTTGCTGCAAATAAAAATTCAGGAATTGTTGGAAAAGAATTAAAAGGCGAAGTTATTGGCGTTGTAAATAAAAATAGTTTTTTATCTTAGAAACTATTTTTTGAATAAAATATTTATTTCAAAATACTCCTCTGAGTTCTCTGCGAAAAAACTTTGCGCTCTTTGCGGTTAGATCTTAAAAACTAATTCCAAAACTAACTCCCGCCCAAAATTGAAAGTAATCAGAATGAAACCCTTCTGCATCATTACTCATTACCACTGGCGTTAAACCTGCCCTGAAAAAAAATCCATCATCTTGTTTTTGATACCTGTACCCGCAACGCCAAACACTAAACCAAATATTTTCCCAAAAATAGCTATCTGTTTGCTTAGGCTTTTCATTATATCTCCTTTGAAGCGTGGCTCCAAGGCCTAATTCTAAATGATGCGGATTTTTAAATAAAATGAAATTGTTTTCTAAAACATATTCTTGCTCTATATAAATACCATTAAAATGAGGTGCAAAGCCAACTCTAGCGCTTAGTTTTAGCTTTTCTTTATAGTAGTAAATTCTGTCAAAATTCAACGAATATAATCCCGCATTACCACCTAATTCAATAAAACCAGTATTTTTTGCAGGTTTTTTACTGTAATCTCTGGGAGTAGGGGTTGCATAATCATCTTGAGCCTTTGCTGATAGGAACCCTAACACAAAAAGGACAATAAATAAGCTATTTTTTAAAGTAAACACTTATCAAAACTACAAATTA
>JAEUTR010000585.1 GCA_016787365.1 Bacteroidia bacterium | reverse complement strand
TTACAGATACATTAATGCCCGTGAATTCAGTTAAGCAAAAAGCGGTATTTCAAACGTCTTTATTTTAATTTTTTTGAATATTTTTTGTATTTTTAATTTCATTTAAATCAATTGCGTAAAATATTTCTACTCATAACTTATGTATGTGCATTTACTTTTTTTAATGTAAGTGCACAAACCAAAACAGATTCTTTGATAAAAGCTGCTGAAGTGGCAATTCCCTCAAATCAACCAAAATTATATTCAAATATTGCATGGGCTTTTTATGGAAAGGATTTTGATAAGTTTAATTTATACGCTAATAAAGCCTATCAGGTAGCTCATAAATTACACGACCATTATTATCGGGCTTTAACATTAAGGCAGATTGGAATTTATTACGATGTAAATGGAGAAGCTAAAAAAGCTATCGCATTAATTGATAGCGCTTTGATTATTAATAAACGGATTAAAGATGTCGGGGGAATAATTGCCTGTGTGAGTTCATTAGGTATTATTTATTTTAATCAATCCAATTACGAAAAAGCATTGCCTTACTATCAGGAAACACTACAACATTATGAAGCAAAAAAGGATTTTGCCAATATGGCTAATTTTGCAGGCAATATCGGTGGCATTTATCGCGAGTTAAATGAAGGTAAAAAAGCCATGCAATATTATTTAAAAGCATGTGAGTATGCCGATAAATCAGAAAAACTTAAAAGCATTGGTATTTCATATAACAATTTAGGAGCGCAATATTTACTGGAAGAAAATTATTCTGAATCAGAAAGATGTTTATTAAAGAGTTTAAAAGCCAAAGAGGAATTAGGAGAACCTCAATCGCTCTCATACACGCTTCAAAGTTTATCCGAATTATACTTAACTCAAAAAAAATATAAAGAAGCAAAAGAAACGATTAATAAGTCCTTTGAGCTTTCTAAAAAAACAGGAGATAAAAAAGCTCAGATATTGTGTATGATTGAACTTGGTAAAATTGAACTTAATATGGGCGATTCTATTAGTGCCGATAGTAAATTTCAATCAGGATACGATTTGGCTGTGGAAACAAACAACTTATATTATCAAAGTGAATCTGCGAAAAAATTAAGTACAACACGAAAATTATTGGGAAATCCCATTTCAGCGTTGCATTACCATGTTATCTATTCTAATATACATGATAGTTTGTTTCGTATTGATAAGTTTAACGCCGTTAATGAAATGCAAACCAAATACGAAACGGAAAAAAAGGAACAGGAAATCGTGATCTTAAATAAAGAACGTTTGCTCAAAAATGCAGAACTCATGCGTAGCAATGAAGAGCGTTTAAGAAAAATAAAAGAACTGGAATATGCCAATCAGGAAAAGCAAATGAATGATATTTTGCTCCAAAAAACCAAAAGTGAAAATGTAGCCAAAGAAAAAGAAAATCAGGTCTTGAAAATGAATGAGCAGGTGAAAAGTGCTGAACTGGCAAAATCACAAGCAGAAAAGAAAGAAGCAAACGAATTATCAAAGAGACGCACGTTGCAATTATATGGAGCAATGGTTGCTGCTGTAATGGTTATGATGTTGTTAGGATTAATTTATAAAGGATACAGAGAAAAGAAAAAAGCCAATTTAAGTCTGATACAAAAAAACGAATTGATTCAACAGCAAAAAATAGAAGTAGAACATCAAAAGGAACTAGTAGATGAAAAAAATAAAGAAATAACAGATAGTATTACTTACGCCAAACGTTTGCAGGATGCTATTTTACCACCAATTGAATCTATAAACACTCGCTTTCCCCAATCCTTTGTTTTATATAAACCAAAGGATATTGTAGCCGGGGATTTTTATTGGATGGAAGTTGTTCGTCTTGTAAACGGAGAAGAAATTATTTTAGTGGCTGCTGCAGATTGTACAGGACATGGTGTTCCTGGAGCGATGGTTAGTGTTGTGTGTAGCAATGCTTTAAATAGAAGCGTTAAAGAATTTAAATTACAGGATCCGGGATTGATATTGGACAAAACCCGTGAATTGGTTTTAGAAACTTTTGAGAAAAGTGATAAAGATGTGAAAGATGGGATGGATATTAGTATGGTTGCTATTCAAAAAAAATCCGATGGTACCTCAATGGTTAAATGGGCAGGAGCCAATAATCCCTTATGGTATATTAAAAACAAAGAAATACTTGAAATAAAAGCCAATAAACAACCTATAGGAAAATCAGACAATCCGCTGCCTTTTCATACACATGAATTAACATTGGAAAAAGGAGACTCTTTATATATGTTTACTGATGGTTACGCCGACCAATTTGGTGGACCAAAAGGTAAAAAATTCAAGTATAAACAATTAAATGAATATTTACTTTCAATTTCAGAACACCCATTTAATGAACAAAAAAGTAAATTAGATCTTGTTTTTGAAAACTGGAAAAAATGGTCTTCTGTGGAAGGTGAAAAACCAGGATTGGAACAGGTAGATGATGTATTGATAATTGGCATTCAATTATAATCAGTTTTTTAAGATTCATAGTCAGCACAACTCTATAATTAAACCAAACAGGACCCTATACTGTTTTATTTTATTAGTTTTGTCGTGTTCTTTCATATGGTAACGCGTACTCTATCTTTATATAAAACTTCTTTCACAGGACTTTCAAAGCAAGCCTGGTTACTTTCGTTTATTATGCTAATTAACCGTAGCGGAACGATGGTATTACCTTTTATGACCTTGTATTTAACAGGTAAGGAAATGAATCGTAGTTTAAGTGAAGCAGGTTTTGTAATGGCATTGTTTGGTTTTGGTTCTATCGTTGGTGCTTATTTTGGCGGAAAATTTTCTGATAAAATCGGATTTCATAAAGTACAATTATTTACCTTGTTTTTTGGTGGGGTAATGTTTATTGTTTTAGGTCAGATAAAATCATATCCCTTAATATGTTTATTTACATTTTTGTTAAGTATGGTAAACGAGGCATTTCGTCCCGCCAATTCATCTGCCGTTGCTTTTTACAGTACCCCCGAAAACAGAACACGGTCATATTCCTTAAATCGATTAGCTATTAATTTGGGTTGGGCGGTAGGGGCTTCTATTGGCGGTTTAGTAGCAGCATTTGATTATGAGTTGTTATTTTGGGTAGATGGTTTAACTAATATAGCAGCTGCCGGACTTTTGTTTTATTTTTTAAAGCCAAATATTCAGCTAGAGAAGGATGAAGTAAAAGAAGAACTAATTCCTGAAACTATGTCGGCATACAAAGACAAAACCTATTTATGGTTTTTGGTTTTAATGACATTATTCTCATGTTGTTTTGTGCAGTTATTTACAACCATTCCAAAATACTTCAGAGATGATTTGCATTTAAACGAGCGTTATATAGGACTTATTATGACAATTAACGGCATCATTATAGTGGCTATTGAAATGGTATTGGTATATACTCTCGAAAAGAAAAATAGAAACACACAGTGGATTATTATTGGTTTAGTATTATGTGCATTTTCTTATTTGTCTTTGTTGATTCCCGGTACCGCAAAACTGACTTCCCCAGTCATGATTCTATTTAACACCCCTGGTGAAATTATGGCCATGCCCTTTATGAATGTGTTTTGGCTACAGAGAGCCAATGATAAAAATAGAGGACAATATGCCGCTTTATACACCATATCCTGGGGAATAGGAAATACAGCAGGCCCTTTTTTGATTTCTACTTTAGTTGACGCTAGTAATTTTAAGGTGGCTTTTGTGGTGCTTGGTTTTATTTTAGGTGTATCTGCCTTTGGATTCTATAAATTAAATTCTAATACCAAGACCTGATTTATGTTTTGTTTTGTATGGATTTAATTTTCTAAATTTAAACTATGCAACATGTCTTACCTATATTTTCTGCACAACAAATAAAAGTCATTGATGCTTTTACAATTCAATCAGAACCAATTACGTCTATTGATCTAATGGAGCGAGCTGCTTCTAAGTGTTCGCAATGGATCATGAAGCATTATGATGTAGAAACTGTTTTTAAAGTGTGTTGTGGATTAGGAAATAATGGAGGCGATGGTCTAGCAATTGCACGCCAGTTATTAGAACATGGTTTTAAGGTTGAAGTATTTATTATCAATTATTCTGAGAACTGTTCCGAAGATTTTTTAATCAATAAAAAACGTTTAGAATCAAAATTTTCTCAGTTCTTAATGGAAGTGAATGATGTGATACATCTTCCTCATTTTCAAAAATCAGATATGATTATAGATGCTTTATTTGGTATTGGTTTGTCTAAACCATTAACAGGCTTAGCAGCAGAATGCATAAATGTGATGAATCAAAGTGAAGTAGCGATTATATCTATTGATGTTCCATCTGGTTTATTTGTGGATAAACATTCTGATAAAAATTCATCTATTATTAAAGCACAGCATACTTTAACTTTTCAAAATCCTAAGCTAGGATTTATGTTTGCTGAAAATAATATCTATGTTGGCAATGGACATGTATTAGATATTGATTTAAAATGGACAGAAGAGATTCAAAATAATTGCCATGCGCTTTATGTAACGGAAGAATCAATCAAACAATTAATGAAACCTCGTCAAAAATTTTCTCATAAAGGAACTTTTGGACATAGCTTATTAGTAGTTGGAAGTTATGGTAAAATGGGTGCTGCTATTATGAGCGCTCATGCATTATTACGAAGTGGTGCAGGATTATTGACTGTGTGCGTGCCTCAATGTGGTTATGATATTATGCAAACTTCTGTTCCCGAAGCAATGGCATTGGTAAACGGAAATGAATATATACAGTTTAATGAATTAGATATCAATGCTTATTCAGCTATTGGTATTGGGCCAGGAATAGGAACAGAAAATGATACACAGCAAAGTGTCAAAGCAATTTTGCAATCTTCTAAAAAACCTTTAGTGATTGATGCGGATGCTTTAAACAGTATTAGTTTAAATAAAGAATGGTTGAGTTTAATTCCTCCAAATTCTATTTTAACACCACATCCAAAGGAGTTTGAACGGTTAACTAAATCAGTAGCAAATGATTTTGAAAGACATCAATTGCAAATTGAATTTTCAAAACAGCATCAGGTATATGTTGTGTTAAAAGGAGCGCATACTTGCGTTACAACTCCTGAAGGCGAAAGTTATTTTAATAGTACTGGAAATTCCGGACTAGCCAAAGGAGGAAGCGGGGATGTATTAACAGGTTTAATTACCGGTTTATTAGCACAAGGTTATTCATCTTTTGAAGCAAGTGTTATTGGTGTTTACGTTCATGGTTTAGCAGGTGATATCACCAAAGATACTAAAGGAGAAGTGGCGATGATTCCAACAGATGTGATTGAAAATATTCCGAATGCTTTTATAAAGTTATCTAATTAATCGTCACCCTGAACTTGATTCAGGGTCTCATTTTAAAGAACATCTAATTGGAGATGCTGAAACAAGTTCAGAATGACAAGCTTATAAAAGGAATTTATAATTCTATACTTTAACTAATAATCCTGCCATCAGCCATTTCAATGATGCGATGTGTTCTCGCTGCAAAATCAGGATCATGAGTCACAATTAATAAAGCTTGATTTCTTTCTTTGACTAGATTATTAAAAATATCAAATACCATGTCACTGTTTTTCTTGTCTAAGTTTCCGGTGGGTTCATCACCCATAATAATGAGTGGATCATTTATTAAAGCTCTGGCAATTGCTACTCGTTGCTTTTGTCCGCCACTTAATTGATTTGGCGATTTTAATGCTTGTTCAGACATGTCTAATTTACGTAATTGTTCCATGGCTTTATGCTCAATTTCTTGCATCGAATGTTTTGCTAATTTAATGCCTGGCAGCATCACATTTTTTAAAATATTATATTCAGGTAATAAGTAATGAAATTGAAATACAAAACCAATGTGTTCATTTCTTACAACGGCTAAATCTTTATCAGTTTTAGAGGTAAGACTCACACCATTAATGGTTAATTCTCCTTCATAATCAGTATCCATGGTTGAAAGGATATATAACAACGTAGATTTTCCACAACCTGATTTTCCTACAATAGATACAAACTCACCTTCATTAATAGACATGTTGACATCAGAAAGTACCTTAAATTTTACGGGGTCGTAAAAGTATTTATTGATATTTTTTGTTTCTAATATTACTTTCGACATGTTATTTTCCTCTAATAATTTCAACAGGGTCAATCTTACTGGCTTTTAATGCCGGAAATAAACCGGCGATAGCCGTCGTGCAAACAGCAAAGGTAAATCCAATGACATAGTACGTGTATTTATAATCAATAGGATAGGTTTTAATAGTAGGCAACGAGCTAGTTTCAAAAGGTATATTGTCAATGATGTTACTTAGCCCAAATCCAAAGAGTAAGCCAAACAAACCACCTACAATGCCAATGATGAGAGATAAAGAAATAAAAATCCATTTTACATCATTACCCGAAAATCCTGTTGCTTTTAAAATAGCAATAGAATCCATTTTTTCGTAAATCATCATATTTAAAATATTGTAAATGCCAAAACCTGCCACAATTAATAAGGTTATACCTACAGCATAAGAAATGATTGAACGAACCTTGCTTCCTGTTTCAAATTGTGAGTTGGCTGTTTGAGCATCAATCACATCTATTTTAAATTTTGCCTGGTATT
>JAEUTR010000589.1 GCA_016787365.1 Bacteroidia bacterium | reverse complement strand
AAGGGTTGTTCATGCAAAATAGTTTCTATTTCCGGATGATGCTTAAAATAATTTATTACAACTTCTTGAGTATTATCCTTAGAGCAGTCATTCACAATAACAATTTCCTTTTTTAAATCGCCTTGTAATTTTACAGCTAGTACCTTATCCAAAATTTCATGAATAGTTTTAGCCTCATTATATGCAGGAATTAATATGGAAAGTTTTTGACTCATTCTTTTACACTATGGTTATTAATTTTTCGCTAATAACCAATTTACCTCTGGTAGCAGCTTTAACTTGTTCTACGGTTACTTCAGGGGCAAGTTCAATTAGTTCAAATCCTCCTTCGGGTAATATATTATAAACTCCGAATTCTGTTACTATTTTCTTAACACAATTAACTCCAGTTAAAGGTAAATCACATTTTGATAATAATTTAGATTCCCCAGCTTTATTAACTTGTTGCATAGCAACAATAATGTTTTTTGCAGAAGCCACCAAATCCATAGCACCTCCCATTCCTTTAACCATTTTTCCCGGAATTTTCCAATTAGCAATGTCACCATTTTCGCTAACTTCCATAGCACCCAAAATAGTTAAATTAACACGTTGTGCCCTAATCATACCAAAGCTGGTTGCTGAATCAAATACAGAGGAACCTGGAAGTAATGTTACAGTTTGTTTTCCAGCATTAATTAAATCTGCATCTTCCTCTCCTTCAAATGGAAAAGGACCCATTCCTAAAATGCCATTCTCTGATTGCAAAACCACATTTACTCCTTCAGGGATATAGTTAGCTACCAAGGTAGGAATACCAATACCTAAATTAACATACATACCATCTTTTACTTCTCTTGCTATCCGTTTTGCTATTCCGTTCTTGTCTAACATTATATTATTCTTTTATAACTTTAACCTTAAAATTATCTACGCAAAAAACACCTCCACCTGTGAACTTTGTATTAAAAATATAAAGGTGACTGTTTTTTTTAGGATTTTGGGCAGCGCCAATAATAACAGAATCTTTAAATGGTTTCCAAGTGTTTAATTCTTTCAATTGACCAGCAATAGCTCTATTACCCCAAAATAAACTTGTCATATTTGGTTCATTTATTGAAACTACAAATTCACCTGTAACAGTTTCAGTTTCTTTTACATCTGCAGAAATAATTACTTTTAATGTCTTTTCTTTTAAAGAATCAGGCAAAACAATTTTATAACCATAACCATATTTAATTAATGTATCTATTTGAGAATAATAGTTATTTTGATTGGTTGCATCTTGTATGACTGTTTGTGTATTAACCTGCATCATTTCACCAGTTAAATTTAAATCTAACTCTAACGCATTTTTTCTTTCTTCTTTTGAACAACTAAACAATACAGCTATTGCTGCTAAATAAATAATTTTTTTCATAATGTTTTTCTGTTTTTTGATTTCTGTTTTTTTATTATTTTTTTATGACTGTTCTTTGCTCAATTCTTTTTTCATATTTTGTGCCTTTGAAAATACGATTTATATAAATACCTGGCACATGTATTTGATCAGGATCTAACTGACCAACTTCAACCAATTCCTCAACTTCGGCGATGGTAATTTTACCCGCCATAGCCATAGATTGATTAAAATTACGAGCGGTCGATCTGAATATTAAATTTCCAGCGGTATCACCTTTCCATGCTTTTACAATCGAGTAATCGGCTTCAAATGCTTTTTCAATTAAGT
>JAEUTR010000579.1 GCA_016787365.1 Bacteroidia bacterium | reverse complement strand
CACCAAAACACTGATTTTCAATGCTGGTATATTAACCAGTATTGCAGTTTATAATATGTTTAAAGCCAAAGGTTATCCTATTAAATATTTGGATAGTACTTTTAGCGATAGAGACCGTGCTGAAACCTTAGACTGGTTTAGAAATACAAAGGATGGTATTTTAAGTTCCGTAAGTATTTTAACAACCGGTTTTGATGAACCCGAAGTAGAAACGATTATACTTAATCGTGCTACTAAATCATTGACCTTATATCATCAAATGATAGGTCGTGGTTCTCGTGTATTACCAAACAAAAAAAAATTCAGTATTGTTGATTTAGGCAATAACTCACGCCGTTTTAACTTATGGCAATTTCCTATCGACTGGAAACACGTATTTGTTGCCCCGCATTTATATTTAGAACAAAGGTATAAAGACGAGTGGGATTATGAATTGGAGAACGACTATGAATTACCGGATGATATCAAAGCACGTTTCTTAAACTCATCAGCTGAGGCATTTATTGTTCGCGAACGCTACTTGCAATGTTTGCGCAAAGGATTAAAACCACAAACGGTATTAGACCAATCTTTGGATGACCATTTTGGTCGTATAAAGGATAATGCAGCCGATTTTGATGAAGCATTTGAACTGTTTGATTTATTAAGCGAAGAAGTAAAATACCGCGTAAAACAGTTTGCAAAATGTATTAATGCCACAAATAATTATACCGATTACCAAACCCAAACTTATAGTAGTAAACTACGTCGCCGTTTAATTGGCTGGTTTGTTGAATAGCTTGTTTTTTCTGCACTTTATAAGTAAATTTGTATCGTCTAAAACAGATGAAAAAATTACTTTTCATATTTACTTCCGGTATCTATTTAACAGCCTGTTCTGTTGACCCTGAAATAAAACCGATTATTACAGATGAAGATGTAAAAGAAATTATTCCTGAAGGCTGGCCTACGCCAAACTACAACTTCGGTAATAATCCCTTAACAAAAGATGGTTTCATTTTAGGAAGAACTTTATTCTACGATCCCTTATTATCAGCTGATAATACCATATCATGCGGTTCTTGCCATCAACAGTTTGCGGGTTTTTCGCATTCCGGACACGATGTTAGCCACGGTATTTTTGGGTTATTAGGAACAAGAAATGCACCTGCCATTCAAAATTTAAACTGGAATCCAACATTTATGCATGATGGAGGTGTTATCAGTCTTGAAATGATGCCATTAGCGCCCATTACTAATCCTGTAGAAATGAATGAAACAATGGCTAATGTTATTACAAAACTTAGCGCCAGTGGCAAATACAAACAATTATTTACCAACGCATTTGGAGATGACATCATAAATTCTCAACGTATATTTAAAGCGATTGCTCAGTTTCAGGGAACATTATATTCTTATAACAGCAAATATGACAAAGTAAAATCCGGGAAAGAAGGATTTACATCACAGGAACAATCGGGTTACAACCTATTTGTACAAAAATGTGCTTCCTGTCATAAAGAACCTTTATTTAGTGATTACGACTATAGAAATAATGGATTAAGTATAAATGTATTATACAATGATAGCGGAAGAGCTCACATTACCGGAAATCCAAATGACCGCTATAAATTTAAAACGCCTTCTTTAAGAAATATTGAAAGAACTTCGCCCTATATGCACGACGGACGATTTACTACGCTTAATCAGTGCTTAGATCATTATACTTCAGGAATTGTAATCAGCCCTACTATAGACCCGCAATTGCAAACCGGAATTTCATTAACAGCTCAGGATAAGAGTGACCTGATTGCCTTTTTAAAAACACTAACGGACACGAAATTTTTAACAGATAAACGTTTTTCTGAAAATAATTAACATACATTTTAATGAAAGCTATTAAAAATTTATTCATCATTGCCATATTAACATTATCTGTTAGTTCTTGTAAAAAAAATCAAACCGGAGGAACTGCCACTTTAAAAGGAAGGGTGGTGCACCATGGTATACCTATTCCTAATGCTTATATCTATATAAAATATAATACTACCGAATTTCCGGGTGATGATTATAAATCTTATGATACTAATATTCAATCAGATGGAAGCGGAAATTACAGTATTCCTTTCTACAAAGGTTCTTATTATATCTATGCTTCGGGGTTAGATATGAATATTGCTGCTCCGTATGTTGTAAAAGGCGGATTATCCATTTCCATCCGTAACAGAGAAAATTTGGTAAAAGATATTGCTGTTACGGAAGATTAATTAACCATTAGCGGTTAAAAACAGGTCTTTTTTCTTTTTTATAGTAGATAATTTTATTTATCTTCGCAACTCAAAATTTTTAAATTTATTATGTCTGAAGAAATCGAACAAATTGAGCAAGTAGAAAATAATAACGAGGTTGAGGCAACACCTGCTAAAAAATCATCTTCTAAACAGGTAGATTTAGGTGGTTTGGAGTTCTTTTACGAAAGTAATAAAAAAGCTATAACTTACGGTGGTGGTGCTATTATAGCTATTATTGCCCTATTTAGTTTTTACAAATTTTACTGGTTGCCTGAACAGGAAAAGGAAGCTAATAACGAAGTTTTCTTTGCTCAAACATACTTTGAAAAAGATAGTTTTTTAGTAGCCCTAAATGGCGGTGTAAGTATGCAAACAGCCGACGGACCTAAAACGATGATGGGTTTTAAAGATGTTGCAGATAACTACGGTGCTACAAATACAGGAGTTTTAGCTAATTATTATGCTGGTATTTGTTTATTACGTACAGGCAAATTTGAAGAAGCTATTCAATACCTTGAAAAATATGATGGTAAAGATGAAATGGTTGCTCCGGTTGCTATTGGTGCTATTGGTGATGCCAATATGGAACTGAATAAAGTAGACGAAGCCATTAAATTTTATTTAAAAGCTGCCGAACAATCTACAAATTCATTTACAACTCCTATTTTCTTAAAAAAAGCTGCTTTTGCATATGAGCAAAAAGGAAATTATACTGATGCTTTAGCTACTTATGAGCGTTTGAAAAATGAATACGCAAAAAGTACCGAAGCTCGTGAAATTGATAAATATATTGCCCGTGTAAAAACATTAGGTAACATTCAATAATCAACTATATATTCATTAAAAAA
>JAEUTR010000536.1 GCA_016787365.1 Bacteroidia bacterium | reverse complement strand
TCCTGAAAATATTTTCCATCACCTTCCACATCAACTGGAGAATCGGTCATTTCGGGCCTACGAGTATTAAATACCAGTTTTTGACCATCGGCACTAATACAAGGTGTTTGTTCATCATATTTAGAATTAATCGCGGAACCCAAGTTTTCAACTTTTACATCAATAGGGTTTGCCATATGTTGTTTCGCATTATTACAATGAGCAATATAAACATCTACATCTTCTACTTCGGCTGTTTTAGAATTTACAGAAGCTTTATAAGTATTAAATTCAACTAATGCCTCTGCTATCTTTTCTTCCGTTAAATATATTTTGCCAAGTAATAAATGTGTTTCTGGTTTCGCACTCTTATTATTAGAAATCGCTTTTTTAAGGTGTTCAGTAGCAATATCAAACTTTTTTAATGCAAATTGACAATAACCTACATAATATAATACATCCGCATCATCCGGATTTTTTTGTAACACTTCCTTATAAATATTTAAAGCTCCAATAAATTGCCCTGCATATAATTTTTGTTTTGCCAATACCATTTTAACCTGATCTCCGGCATCCAATGCTTTAACATTACATAGCAAAGCAAAAAAGCATACGGTTGTAATAAATCTCTTCATTTCAATTTTTAGTATAAAATATTAATTCTCGTTTATAAATATATAAAAAAGGATTCAAAAGAAGATTATTTGTGCAAAAAATGCCTTAGTTTCTTAATAATCAGTAATTTTATGGCATGAGTACTATTGCATTTTACCTAATTTTACCACTACTTTATCTCATATCTGCACTTCCATTCCCGGTATTTTATGCAGTATCAGATGGCGTATATTTTTTATTATACCGAGTTATTGGCTACCGTAAAAAAGTGGTATATCAAAATTTAAAAAACTCATTTCCTGAAAAGACACATAAAGAATTAAAACTAATTGAAAAAAATTTTTACCGCTACCTATGTGATTTATTTTTAGAAACGCTTAAAACGTTAACCATATCTAAAGAAGAAGCTATAAAACGTTGTTCTTTTAACGAAAACACCAAACAAATTTTTAAAGAATTATATGATGAAAAGAAATCATGTATTTTGGTTATGGGACATTTTGGAAACTGGGAATGGGCAGGAAATTCGTTTAGCCTAATAAATCCACAACAATTGTATGTTATTTATCATCCATTGTCAAATAAACATTTTGATAAATTGATGTATAATATGCGATCCCGATTTGGAACAAAACTATATGCCATGAAAGAAACCATGAGGGAAATGATTAAAAACAGACATGAAATAAATGCAACTGCTTTTATTGCCGACCAAACTCCTTCTCCTGAAGGTGCATATTGGACCACCTTTTTAAATCAGGATACTCCTGTATTTTGGGGGACAGAGAAAATTGCACAGAAATTGAATTATCCGGTTGTTTATGTAACTGTTAACAGAATAAAACGAGGTTACTATGAAGTTAATACCGAATATTTAGTAAAAGAACCAAAAAATACAACAGAAGGTGAAATATCTGAATTACACACGCGTAAACTGGAACGAGACATTATAGCTCAACCCGAAATTTGGCTATGGAGTCATCGCCGATGGAAACATAAAAAAGATAGAATAATTAAATAAAATATTTTACTTTCACCGAAAATTT
>JAEUTR010000535.1 GCA_016787365.1 Bacteroidia bacterium | reverse complement strand
GAGTTATTGCAACGTTATCGGGAATCGGTTTATTTTACAATGTTACGAATGTGTAACAATAAAGATGACGCTGAAGATTTAACTATTGAAGCATTTGGTCGTGCATTCAAACGACTGGAACAATATACACCCACCTATGCTTTTAGTACCTGGTTATTTAAAATTGCTAGTAACAATGCCATTGATTTTTTAAGAAATAAAAAGAAAAACACAGCTTTATCGCTTGATACTAAGATGGAAAATGATGAAGGGCAGGAGTTTTCTAAAAATATTAAATCTCAGACATTAGATCCGGAAGAACACATTATTAAAAAACAAAAAGTAGAGATGTTGCGGGATGTAGTTGAAAAATTAAAACCTCGTTATAAAGAGTTGGTAGAGATGCGTTATTATGATGAGTTGAGTTATGAGGAAATTGCAGTGAAATTAAATTTACCTGTAGGTACTGTAAAAGCACAATTGTTTAGAGCACGCGATTTTTTATATAATATTCTTAAAAATCAAGAAAAATAAACTTAGTATTAACAGAACGCAGACGACACAGATTTTTATAATTACGAATTTTACACGAATATACAAATCTAAGTTCCGTACACACTGATTCGTATATTCGTAATTGTTTCGTAATCAACTAACAAAATTTCAATCTTATTTATCCAACAGTCTATAAAAGTGAAGCCAGATATTATTCTAAAATATTTTCCAAATATTACAGCACATCAAAAACAACAATTTGAGCAGTTGTATGATTTATATATGCATTGGAATGCGCAAATTAATGTGATTTCACGAAAAGACAGTGATTTATTGTATGAACGCCACGTACTACACTCATTAGGAATTGCTAAAATTATGCAATTTAAACCCGGTACTAAAGTGTTGGATGTTGGTTGTGGTGGTGGATTCCCAGGCATTCCTTTAGCTATTTTGTTTCCAGAATCAACTTTTCATTTAGTAGATTCTATTGGCAAAAAAATTAAGGTGGTAACCGAAGTAGCGGCTGGAGTTGGATTAACAAACTTAACAGCACAACACGAACGTGCTGAAAAAATAAATGATAAATACCATTTTATTGTAAGTCGAGCAGTAACTGCTTTCCCAGAGTTTTATAATTGGATTAGTAAAAAGATTTTGAAAGAAAATTTTAATGACTTGCCAAATGGAATCCTTTATTTAAAAGGTGGAGATCTTCGCGAAGAGTTTGGCCATCATTATGACAAAGCCGTTTTTTACGATTTAAAAAACTATTTCGAAGAAGAGTTTTTTGATACTAAAAAAGTGGTGTATTATAAATTGTAAAAAGTATTCAATAATAAAAAAGCCCTTGCTGTAATAATAGTAAGGGCTTTTTTTTATTGTCAGTTCGAGCGATTCCGATAGCTATCGGAACGAGAACAAAACATTCTACTTTTTAGCATCCGCTAAAAACTGCGCTAACCCTTTGTCTGTTAAAGGATGGTTTAATAATGCAGCAATAGCACTTAATGGAGCTGTAATAACATCAGCACCAATTTTAGCACATTGTATAATATGCATTGGATGACGAACAGAAGCTGCTAAAATTTCTGTTTCGTAACCATAGTTATCATAAATAGTTCTGATATCGTCAATTAAATCCATTCCATCTTGGCTAATATCATCTAAACGGCCAACAAATGGCGATACATAAGTTGCACCAGCTTTAGCCGCTAATAATGCTTGTCCGGCTGAAAAAACCAATGTACAGTTTGTTTTAATGCCTTTGTCTGCAAAGTATTTGATAGCTTTAACACCTTCTTTAATCATTGGGATTTTAACCACAATACGAGGATGTAAATCTGCTAACATTTCGCCTTCACGAACCATTCCTTCAAAATCTGTTGAAATTACTTCTGCGCTCACATCGCCGGTGGTGATATTACAAATATCCACATAATGTTTTAGGATATTATCTTGACCTTTAATGCCTTCTTTAGCCATTAATGATGGATTAGTAGTTACGCCATCTAAAACGCCAAGGTCTTGAGCTTCTTTAATTTGTGCTAAATTTGCGGTATCAATAAAAAATTTCATAAGTAGGTTATTTTTTTTGTAAATTTAGGATAAGCTAAAATATAATTTACACTTGTTTGTAGATTGTTTAAAGTTTATTTTTACCCAAAATCATGCACAAAAAGAAAATAGTTGTTTTTAGCGGAGCCGGAATGAGTGCCGAAAGTGGCATTAAAACCTTCAGAGATACCGGTGGTTTGTGGGAAGAGTATAAAATAGAGGATGTAGCAACCTTTGAAGCATGGCTTAAAAATCAGGATTTAGTACTTAATTTTTATAATCAAAGAAGAAAACAAGTTATGGAGGCTCAACCTAATGAGGCTCATATCTTGGTAGCAGACTTGCAAAAGCATTTTGACGTTCAGGTAATTACCCAAAATATTGATGATTTGCATGAACGTGCCGGAAGTAAAAAAGTATTGCATTTGCATGGAGAGATCATGAAAGGTAGAAGTACGGTGAAACAAGAGCTGGTATACGATTTAAAACACTGGGAAATAAAGGCAGGAGATGTGTGTGAAGTAGGTTCTCAACTCCGCCCTCACATAGTGTGGTTTGGTGAGGCTGTTCCTGAAATGGACAAAGCTATCGAATTAACAGAGGAAGCCGATATTTTTATAACTATTGGAACATCTTTGAATGTATATCCTGCAGCTAATTTAATTCATG
>JAEUTR010000521.1 GCA_016787365.1 Bacteroidia bacterium | reverse complement strand
ACCGGCCGCCAGCCACAAGAAGAACTGGAAAAAATAATGGCCAGTGCATTTGCCTTAGCTTTTGTTCCCTATTTTGAAGGTTTTGGAATTCCTATTGTGGAAGCTTTACAATGCGAAACACCGGTTATTTGTAGTAATACAACCAGTATGCCAGAAATAGCAGGAAATGCTGGATTATTAGTGAATCCATTTGAAGTAAATAGTATTAGTAACGGAATGTTAGAGTTATATAATAATCCTTCACTCCGCACCCAATTAATAGAAAACGGTAAAGTAAGAAAAAATTTATTTTCTTGGGATAAATCTGCTGACCTGCTGTGGAATAGTATTACTAAGTGTTTATGAGTTCACCAATTAGTAAATCAGCTTTCATTAAAGCAGAACAATGCTTAAAGCATTTTTATTTATATAAAAATCATTACTATTTACGTGATTCTCTATCAAAAGAAAAACAGCTCATTTTTAAGCGAGGTACGGATGTTGGTATTTTTGCACAACAATTATTTCCTAACGGAATTGATGTGACTGCTGGTGAAAAAAGAGACCAACAATTGTTTGCGGAAAAAACAAAACATTTAATTGCACAAGGCGTCAAAACTATTTATGAAGCCACTTTCATTTATGATGATTTGTTAGTGATGGTAGATATTCTTCATAAGCACGAAGATAAATGGATAGCTTACGAAGTGAAAAGTTCCTTAAAGATTACGGATACTTATGTGAAAGATGCTTGCTTTCAGTACTATGTGATTAAAAATTGTTTACCTGATTTAGTAGATTTTAATTTACTAACTATGAATCCTAAATATATGTTGGATGGCGAATTAGATATTACGAAGTTATTTAAAACAACTTCGGTGATGAAAGATGCCATTAAAAACGTAGAATATTTTGCACATAAAACCCAAATTGCGAAACAAACATTAGAACAAAATAAAATTCCCGATATTAAAATTGGTGCTCATTGTTTTCAGCCTTATGAATGTGACTTTTTGGGTACTTGTTGGAAAAACATCAATGAACCAAATTCTGTTTTAACTCTGGGTAAATTAACCAAGCAAGCCATGTTTGAGTTGTATGATAAAAATATTAAACGTATTGATGAAATTGATATTAATACGATTGTACATAAAGAAATTAAAATTCAGGTCAAGGCAGCCATCGAGCAAAAAGAACAAATTTTTAAAGAAGAAGTCAAATCATTTATTTCTAATATCAAACAACCCATGTGTAGTTTAGATATTGAAGTATGGATGCCTGCGATTCCTTATTATAATGGAACGAAGCCTTTTCAGCAAATACCATTTTTGTTTTCAATGATTTCGGAAGAAAATGGAGAAATGAAAAACTACAGTTATTTTAAACCAATCGAAGAAGATTTAAGAAAAGATTTTTTAGAACGAATTTTATCCGAAACTAAGAATTTCAATTCTATTTTAATGTTTGATAAATCCTTGGAAGAAACGGTATTAAATCAGTTAGTGGAATTATATCCAGAATACAGAAATGATATTTCAGATTTAAAAAATAAAATCGTTGATTTAGCAGAACCTATTCGAAAGGGGAATTACTATCATCCTGATATGAAAGGGAATTTCACCTTGAAAAGCATTGCTCCATTAGTAAATCAAGAAGCCGGTTTTAATAATTTAGACATACAATCCGGCATTAGTGCCATGTATATTTATGAAAGTTTGTTAGAACAAAATGCTATTGAAGGGGAACATATCAAACAACAATTAATTGATTACTGCGAAATGGACGCATTAATAACCTATCAGTTATTAAATTATTTCAATAGCAAAGTAGATTAGAACTCTCTTTTACGAAATTTAATTTTCTATCTTTATTATATTGCAATTAAAATTAATCATAGTTATTATTTGTTTTCCTATTTTGCTGAATGCACAATTTAGGATGGATACAGCTAAGCGAGTAAATTACTTAGCTATTCCTGTACTATTTAAAACTCCTGAAACAGGTTGGGCTTATGGATTATCAACTTCTGCTAATTTTAAAACAACTCATAAAAATGATTCTTTAACCAGAATGTCGGTAATAACCGCTTTGGGAATTTTTTCTCAACGCCAGCAAAATATTCAAGCTCTTGATGCCACAATATATTTTCCTAAAGAAAAATATATTTTTTACTTAAATTCTTCGCATAGCTATTTCCCTGATAACTTTTGGGGAATTGGTCAGTATTCAAAAAATACTGATGTTGAGCGATATGTGTTTGAGGAGGTTAGCGTTAGTCCGCATCTTAAACGTAAATTTTTTAAACATGTTTTTTTTGGTCTCTTAGCCGATTATCAAAATATTTTTAAAGTTCAATATAATCAAGGTGGTTTAATGGATTCAACTAATTTTTATGGTAAAACAAATTATAATATTACAGGATTTGGTTTTTCTGCCAGTTATGATACCCGTAATTCAACCTTTTGGCCAACAAAAGGAATATTCGTACAAACTCAGTTTACAACTTACAATAAGGAATTAGCTTCTACTTATTCCTTAAATAAATGGAAAACAGAATTACGTGTGTTTAAGCAATTAATTAAAGGACATATTTTGGCCTGTCAATTATATAACTATTCCACATTTGGCGAAACTCCTTATAGATCAATGGCATCATTAGGAGGAGCAGGAAATTTAAGAGGTTTTTACACGGGACGATTTAGAGATAATTCCATGTATTCTGCTATTGTTGAATACAGAGCTCATATTTTTTGGAAAATAAGTGCTTGTGTGTTTGGTGGAGTAGGGGATGTGTATGACAAACCAAAAAACATTAATACAGGCAGTTTAAAAGGTAGTTTTGGCGGCGGACTTCGTTTAACTATTTTGGAGAAAGAAAATCTGAATTTACGAGTTGATTATGGTTATTCGGATAACTATAACCGTGGGTTTTATTTTACTATTGGCGAGTGTTTTTAATTTTTAGACCCGAAAGGTTTTTGAAACCTTTCGGGTCTAAAAACCTTTTGGCTCTGTTTTGATATTTTGCTTGAGTTATTTAACATTCTTTAGTTCATAGTTTCTGCTTTCCCGAACCAATTTCTTAGCTATCTATCTTAACTTTATTCCTGTAATATTTTTATAGTTTTTGTTTAATCAAAAACTTATAACTTAATAACTAGAAACTTACAATGTCTAAAATTAAAGTTGGAATTCTATTTGGTGGTCGTTCGAAAGAACGTGAAATTTCGTTTGCAGGTGGAAGAACCGTATATGATAATTTAAATAAATCTATTTTCGAAGCTATTCCTTTATTTGTTGATTCGTTTGGCAATTTTGTGTTGTTAGATTGGAATTTTGTATACAAAGGAACGATTCGTGATTTTTATCCTCCTGTAGAATTTATCCCAGCAAATAATACCGATTTTCAGTATTACGCAGAGAACCTAGGTGCTTTAACGGTTCATCAACAAGATGAATTGATTTCTAAAATCGGGAAAAAAATTCAAGCACATGAATTAGCGTCTTTAATTGATTTTGCTTTTTTAGCATTGCACGGCCCTTATGGGGAAGACGGGCGTATACAAGGTTTATTAGAGTATTTACACATTCCTTATTCGGGAAGTGGAGTATTGCCAAGCGCTATTGGCATTGATAAAAGTGTGCAGAAGAAGTTAATGGTGAATGCAGGATTTAATAGCCCTAAATTTTTCACGATTGATAGAACAGATTGGATTAATGGAAACGTAAAAGGACTTTGGGAAAAAGCTAAAGCAGAAATAGGTTTTCCAATGGTTATTAAACCAGCCAATCAAGGTTCGTCTATTGGTATTTCTATTTTTAATGAAGACAGTAATTACCATTTTATGTCAGCGGTTGAAAAAGCTTTCTTTACAAAATGGTTGAATTCTACTGAATGGAAAAAATTATCTGAGAAAGAACAAATTGATTATGTGAGATCGTTATCAGATATTCGCGAAGGTATTGGCATGCCAATAAAAATAGATTTAGGTCTTGTCAGTTCGAGCGAAGTCGAGAACAACGAAGTCTTAACCTTTTACAATCAGTATGAATTAATTTCTTTCTTAAATAACCATTGCGATAAAACTGAAGGTTTTGTTTTAGAAGCACTAGACGGAGAAAGCACCGTGATGATTGAAGGTTTTATTGATGGAAAAGAATTTTCTTGTATTGTATTAGAAGACACTGATTCTAATAATGTAGCGATTGCTTTACCTCCTACAGAAATTAGAAAAGGGAAAGAATTATTTGATTACCGTAGCAAATATTTACCAGGCTTATCTCGTAAGATAACACCTATTGAGGCAACAGACGAACAAATTAATGCTATCAGAAAAGAATGTGAGCGTTTGTTTTCTGAATTATGTTTTGATGTGTATGCTCGTATTGATGGATTTTTAAGTACCGATGGAAAAGTATTTTTAAATGATCCAAATACCACTTCAGGTATGATGCCTTCTTCATTCTTCTTTCATCAAGCTGCAGAAATTGGATTAACACCTTCTCAATTCTTAACCTACATTATTCGCACTTCTTTAAGTAAACGAATTAAAAATAGTAAAGGAGCATCAGTTTACGAACCGTTATTACATAAATTAGATACATTTTTGCATAACGAAAAAAATGCCGTTAATAATAAAATTCCTGTAGCTGTTATATTAGGTGGATATTCTTCCGAACGCCATATCTCTGTAGAAAGCGGAAGAAACATTTTTGAAAAATTAGCATCATCTGAAAAATATGCACCAATACCAGTGTTTTTAACTGGAGATAATGCCAATCATTTAATGTATCAAATTCCTATCAATGCTTTATTAAAAGATAATGCAGATGATATAAAAGATAAAATCAATAATTGGAAAATACATCCAGTAGTCAAACAAATTATTGTAGAGTGTAAAACTATTACAGATAAATATGGTTCTCCAAATAATTTAATAGCTCCAAAACAATTAAGTTATGCTGATTTAGCTAAAGAAGTAAAACAAGTATTCATTGCCTTGCATGGTCGCCCGGGAGAAGACGGTGCCATTCAGGAAAAATTAGAAGCTGTTGGTTTAACCTACAATGGTTCGGGTAAAGAAAGTTCATCTATTACCATTGATAAATTTAGAACTAACGAAATTTTAATGAAGCATGGTTTCTTGGCCGCTAAACATTGTTTAATTACTAACGATGATTGGAAAAATAACAGAGAGAAAATCAAACAAACTTTACAAAATGATTATGTGTATCCATTAATTGCAAAACCAGTGGATGATGGATGTAGTAGTGCTGTGAAAATGATAAAGAGTTTTGAAGAGTTTGAAGCATTCGCCACATTGATTTTTAGAAATTCAGAAGCTTTTGACAC
>JAEUTR010000498.1 GCA_016787365.1 Bacteroidia bacterium | reverse complement strand
GAATTCGTTGATTAGAAACATCGCCCACGTATAAATTACCTGCTGCATCTACAAACACTCCACTTGGGGAATTTAATTGATTTGGAATTGCACCATTTCTAGTACCACCTGCTACAATGGTACCTGTGCTAGCACCAGCTGCCCATTTGAGTATACGATTGTTATATTGTTCACTTATATACATATTCCCAATAGCATCAATATAAATACCAGTTGGTCCATTTAGTTGATTTAAATTTGCACCTGAGCCATTACCACCTGCAACGGTAGTGCCCGTAGTAGCACTAGGTGCCCATTTTTGAATTCGGTAGTTACTGTTATCACTCACAAATATATTGCCTGATGCGTCAACAAAAACTCCTGCTGGATTAATTAATTGATTAGCAGCGGATCCGACTCCATTACCTCCCGCAACAGTAGTTCCGGTTGATGCCCCTGTAGCCCATTTTTGCACGCGGTGCCCACCTTGGTCACATACATAAATATTATTTGTAGCATCAACGTAAATACTATTTGGATTAGAAAACTGATTAGAGGCTGCACCAAATCCATTACCTCCAGCAACGGTAGTGCCTGTGGATGCTCCTGACGCCCATTTTTGAACACGGTGATTATATTGATCACAAACGTAAATATTACTTGCCGCATCAACAAAAACACCAATTGGTCCATTTAGCTGGTTTGTAGCTGAACCGGGTCCGTTGCCTCCTGCAACCGTTGTGCCAGTGGTGGCACCAACGGCCCATTTTTGTATACGTTGGTTACTTTGGTCACTTATATAAATATTGTTAGCAGCATCAACATAAATGCCTCTTGGCGAGTTTAATTGATTAGCAGATGGGCCTTGTCCATTCCCGCCAGCGACAGTAGTTCCTGTTGTAGCTCCTGGCGCCCATTTTTGTATGCGATGATTTAATTGGTCTGATACATAAACATTACCAGATGCATCAACAAAAACGCTAGTTGGATAATATAATTGATTGGCATCTGAGTTTTGACCAAAATATCCAGCAACAGTAACGGCTGTCTGCGCTTGTAAGTTTATCGCTATTCCTATAATAGTAAGGGCTGTAAATAGTAATTGTTTTTTCATATTATTAAATCGTTGAGTTTTAAAAAAAGAAAGACATCTGATGGATATTAGATGTCTTTCTTAGAGTTATAATTATTATTCTTTAATAAACTTAATGGCTTTTCCAGATTTTGAATCTTGAATGAAATATACACCAGCATTTAAAGCACTAATGTTTAGTTTACTTGCGCCATTAATAGTTTCAGTTTTTACAACCTCTCCTAAAACATTTAAAATAAAAATCCGTGTTTGTTCTTTTACTTCAATATTTAAAATAGAACTTGTTGGATTTGGGTACATACCAATGATATTTTTATCAAACGTATCCTTTATGGACACTGTTCCACAAACTTCATTATAAGATGAACCAGCCGGTTTTACATAATTAGCACCTACCCAATTTGTATTACAGTATGCCGCGTTATCTACTTGAATGCAACTAAGATTATTATTATTAACCAGATATAAATAAGTGATATTTGCATTATTTCCATTTGCTAAATTCAGAGTATTTAAATTGCAATTTCCTGCTGCTAATGCCTGTAAATTTGTGTTACTACTTAAATTGATTGAAGTTAGTTGGTTACAGCTAGCTACATCTAATTGTGTCAATAAAGTATTATTAGCAAAATTA
>JAEUTR010000465.1 GCA_016787365.1 Bacteroidia bacterium | reverse complement strand
TTTGCTAATTTTACATCAAAGTTTCGAATTGAAAAAAATAATTTATATATGTTTTGCATTATTTGCGTTTATGGCTTTTGTTGGCTGTAAGGTAAAATATTCATTAAGCGGAGCAACTATTCCTATTGAAGCTAAAACCATTTCAGTTGCTTTTTTTACAAATAATACAACTTTAGGAAGCCCATCAATTAGTCAAAAGTTTACTGAAAAATTAAGAGATGTGGTTTCAACTCAAACCAATTTATCTCTGATGAAGCAAAACGGAGATTTGCAATTTGAAGGTGCAATCATTGATTATAATATTGCTCCGGTTTCTATTCAAAGTAACGATCAGGCTGCTAATAACCGTTTAACGATAACGGTTAATGTAAAATACAGTAATAGGTTTGATGAAACTAAAAATTTTGAACAAAACTTTACAAGATTTGCTGATTTTAAGGCAAGTACTTCTATTTCCTCTCAGGAAGATGTGTTATTGACGGAAATAAACAGGCAATTAACCGAAGATATTTTTAATAAAGCATTTAATAATTGGTAATGCAACAACAACAATTTATAGATATTATTAAACAACCTTATCACATTGAATCAACTCAATTAGCTGATTTAGAAGTATTGGTGAATGAATATCCGTTTTTTGAAACTGCTCATTTGCTTTTTACTAAGGGCTTACATAAATACCAATCTATTAATTATTCAAAACAGTTGCGTAAAACAGCTATTGTAGCTAATAGTAGAAGTGTTTTGTATGAATTGCTTCATCAGACAGAAATTATTTCTGTAAAAGATGCAGAAACAGTTCTAATTAAAGAATCTGAGGGTATTACAACAACTACCAATGTATCTTCAGAAACAACTAATAATTTAGAAACCGGAAAAGAGATAACTCCTAAAGTACCAACAGGACCGGTAAGTGTTACAAATAATGATATTAAAGTTATTTATGTAAATACGGTTTCCAAAACAATAACAAATTCAAATAGTGAGAATACGATTCAAAAAGAAAACGTTTTAAAAGAAACTGAAAATCAAGAGCTAGATATTGTAAAATCTATTGAAAATGAAACAGAAGTACCTGTTCAGGAATTTGACGTAGATAAATTAAATAAAGATATAGAACAAGAGATAAGTAAAGGCATTATTCAATCGTATGTTCAAACGGATATTATAAAAACCACAGAACTTAATAAAGAGGAAATTAAAGAACCAAGTTCGTTCACAGATTGGTTAAAAACTATTAAAAAAGAGTCACATACCTTTCAGGCTGAATCAACCAAACAAACACGAGAATCAGAAGAAAAAGAACAAAACTTATCTAAAAATATTAAAATTGATAAAAAAACAGCTGTTTTTGATCAAAAAAAGCAATTAATTGATAAAATTATAGAATCCGACCCGGGCAGAATAAAGCTAGGATCGAACAAATTTTTTATTCCAGCAACTGAGGCTAAACAAAGTCTACTCGAAAATGAACATTTGGTAACAGAGACTTTAGCTAAAATTTATGCTTTACAAGGAAATATTTCTAAAGCAATTAGGGCTTATGAAATATTAAGTTTGAAATTTCCACAAAAAAGTGTTTACTTTGCATCCCTTATAGAAAAACTGAAAACTAACAAATAAATTATGCAAGCAATTTTAACCATAGCAATCATTATCGTGTGTGTATTACTAATCTTAGTAGTATTAGTTCAAAACTCAAAAGGTGGAGGGATTTCAAGTAATTTTTCAGCCGCTAACCAAATTATGGGTGCACGTCGTGGTACTGATTTTATAGAGAAAGCAACTTGGACGTTAGCCATCTTATTATTAGTATTTAGCTTATTATCTACTCCTAAAAAAGCAGGATTAACCGAAAGTACAGATGAAACAGAAGGTTCAATTACTAAACAAAAAGCAAGCGGAGCGGTAGCACCGGCAGCACAGCCGCAAGCTCCTGCAACTCAGCCACAGGCACCAGCAGCAAATCAGCCTCAATAATTAGAAGTATATTTAAATACAAAAAAGCAGAATCGGTGATTCTGCTTTTTTTATTGAGTTAATCCTTATTTTTAGTTTAATTAAATAGAAAGCTTTTTTATATATTAGTACGTTGTAATAAACATATATATATGTCAAAACAAAATAGCCATAAGCCTTCTAATACAGATTCTTCAAGTTCTAATTTTTACGATTCTTTTGTTAAAGGAAAAGAAATTTACTATTTACTAGGTATTCTTCTTCTTGTATCTTACGTCGTTTTTAGTGATTTTATTAGTTTAAAAAAAGTTTATTTATTCAGAGATATAGGAAGTGATTCCCTGAATATTTATTTTCCTTGGTTAGCAGGAACATCTGATTATTTGAAAAACGAATCTAGTTTAGGATGGTCCTTTTCCCAAGGAATGGGGCAGAATTTGTTCCCACTTTGGCTGGGTGATATTTTTTCTAATATCTTAACTTATTTCGATAAATCTCAAATCCCTTATGGATTGGTTTTTATGGAGATTATTAAAATATTTTTAGCAGGCTTTATTTTCTATAAATTTTTAAAAGAATTAAAATTATCTAATTACTCGAGTTTATTGTTTGCATTTTTATATGCTTTCTCAGGATTTGTAATTTTAGGAGGCTGCTGGACAATTTTTTCTTTAGAAGCGGTTTATGCAGCTTTAATTCTTTTCGGTTTCGAAAGATGGTTAAATCATAAAAAGTTTACGTGGTTGGTAATTGGCATTACTTTAATGGCTTTTTTGCAACCATTTTTCTTATTCATGTACACCATTTTATTAGCAGCATATGCTATTGTAAGATATCACGATGTGTATGAAAAAAACAATAAACAGTTTTTTATTTTCGTTGCTAAAACAATTGGTTTAGCAACTGTTGCTGTTTTTATGAGTTCTTATCAGTTATTTGCTGATTTGTTACAATATACAGAGAGTCCTCGTGTTGGAGGAGAGGCAAGTTTATTTGCTCGCTTGCAACAAGCAGGTATGTTTGATCCTGCGGATGATGTGTTAAGATTTACTACGGTGTTTAGAAGTTTTGGAAGTGATATGTTGGGCACTGGAAATAATTTTAAAGGTTGGCAAAATTATTTAGAAGCCCCTTTGTTTTATTGTGGTATTTTTTCACTGGTTACATTTCCTCAATTTTTTAGTTCGCTAAATAAACGTCAAAAATATTTTTACGGAGTTTTGACATTTGTTTTTTGTTTACCAATTATCTTTCCTTATTTCCGATATGCTTTTTGGGCGTTTTCAGGAGACTATTTCAGAACTTTCTCTTTAGTAATTATTTTTTTTATGGTTATGTTCTCGGCAAGAGCTATTCATTATATCGAGCAACAAGGGAAACTCAATAAAATTGTATTAGGAGCAACAGTGTTAATTTTATTGTTTTTACTATATACTCCAGCATCACAATTTAAAGGTGCCATTAATACTAGTTTAAGATCGTTTGCAACATTTTTGATTTTTGCATATGCAGCTTTATTATTTGGGTTAAGCCAAAAAACATCAATAAAACATGTTGCTAAAATTTTGTTATTAGTGCTGTGTGTTATTGAAATAACCTATTTCTCCGGTATAACAGTTAATAAGAGAGATGTAGTAACTCAAAGTGTTTTAAAAGATAAAGTAGGCTATAATGACTATACAGTTGATGCAGTGAGCTATTTAAAACAAACAGATAAGAGCTTTTATAGATTAAACAAAGATTATAGCTCGGGATTGGCCATTCATTCAAGTATTAATGATGCAAAGGTTCAAGGATATTATGGTACTCCATCTTATTTTTCTTTCAACCAAAAAAACTATATTAAATTTTTAGGAGATTTAAATGTTATTGATGTAAAGGATGAGAACTCAACACGTTGGGCTAAAGGATTAGGAGATAGACCGATTTTATTTTCAATTGCGAGTGGAAAATATTGGTTATCTAAACGTACAGATGGAGCAGTTAAGGGAATGGGCTTTGATTCAATTGCTAAATTTGGAGATGTTACTGTATTCAAAAATAAATTTTCATTGCCTTTCGGCTTTACCTATGATAAAGGTATAGGTGAAGATGAATTTAAAAAACTATCACCTACACAAAAGGATTTTTGTTTATTAAGAGCTTGTGTGATTGGAAATGAAGATAAAGCTACTTTTAATGCAATTAAACCGTTTAATGTAGCAGATACCGCTGCTCCTATTACATTCGATAATTATCAATCGTATGGTAATGAACTAAAAAAAGATGAATTTAAAATCTCTAAGTTTTCCGAAAATAATATTATAGGAAGTGTCAATACAACAGATTCTAAAATTTTGTTTTTCTCTATTCCTTTTGATGAAGGTTGGAAAGCGACCTTAAACGGACAAGAGGTAAAATTACACAGATTGAATTGTGGATTAACAGGCTTAATGACTCAAAAAGGAAATAATACTGTGGAATTAAAATTTACACCTCGTTACAAAAATCTTGGTGCAATGGTATCTTTAATCTCATTATTAGTTTTTATTGGATTATTAGCATTCAATTTTTATAGAAACAGGTTAAAATCTAATATTCAGGAATAATGAAAATATTAGTAACAGGTGGGAATGGCTTTATAGGTAAAAATATTAAAGAGTCATATCTCGCTGAAAAATATACCATTGTCGCTCCATCTCGTTTGGAACTAGACTGTAGTGATGATGATAGTGTAGAGAAATATTTCAAGAAACATTCTTTTGATGTAGTTATTCATTCTGCCGCAAAAGCTGGCCATAGAAATGCAACAGATACTAGTAATTTATTTTTAACAAATTCACGCATGATGTTTAATTTATTAAAACATCAAAACAGTTGGGGTAAATTACTGAATATGGGATCTGGAGCTATTTATGATATGCAAAATTACATTCCAAAAATGCCAGAAACTTATTTTGGAACTCATATACCAAAAGATGAACATGGTTACAATAAATATATTTTCGGGAAACTGTTACCTAGTTTAAATCATGTATATGATTTTAGAATTTTTGGAGTCTTTGGAAAATATGAAGACTACGCTATTAGATTTATATCCAATGCTATTTGCAAAAGCTTGTTTGATTTGCCTATAACCTTGCGTCAAAATAAAAAATTCGATTATTTATATATTAATGATTTGATGCCAATTTTAGAGCATTTTATAGAGAATAATCCTACCGAAAAAGCATTTAATATAACACCAGATAATTCAGTTGAGTTATTAAAAATTG
>JAEUTR010000401.1 GCA_016787365.1 Bacteroidia bacterium | reverse complement strand
TAATTTTTGTAGCGAAGCTCGATAACTTTTTCGAAAATTCTAATACTCCAAATCCGCTTTATTTCACCTCGCAGTATTACACAAAATTCGACACCGCCACCCAAACCTTTGAAGTAGACAACAAAGTACCTTATAACGATTTGTTTGAGGTCGATCCTTCCAAAGTGCCATTATACTTCAAAAAAACAGACCCATCTATCATTAAAAAATCGTTGGGGGTTGTTAATAGAAAAGTGGTAAGTGCCGAAGTGTATAACGTAAACATGTCGGCTGATAATTTTATAGCACCGTCACATGCCTTTTATTGTCAGCCAATTGCTGTTCCAAAAGAATATAAAAAACAATACCGTAGTGCTTATGTTGCTAAAATGTGGGTAAGCGAATTAAACAGTGCTTATTTTATTTATAATCCTGCGGGTAATAGAGATTTAGAGCGTTTTCAGGAGCAACGTTTTGAACGATTAAGAGAAGTGGATGAGATTACTGGTCCGGATAAAACCTTTATGGACTATTACACTTATATGCCCTCTAATGCCGATTATAAAAAAATAGGAGAATTGGCACATAAGGTAACAGATGATTTTCCTAAACCAATTGATAAAATTATTGCCATCAGAGATTATTTTTTGAGTAAGGACGAATTAAATCAACCGCTTTATCAATATTCTGATAATCCTGGTATTCCAGGTTTGCCAAGTGCTAGTAAGCTTAATTACTTTTTGTTTGAAAATAAAAAAGGTTATTGCGCTTATTTTGCGGGCGCCACCTTATTTATGTTACGTTCGTTGGGCATTCCTTCGCGTGTGGTGACAGGCTTTTCAACAACCGATAGAAGTAGTAAAAATCCAGGATGGTATTGGTTTTATCAAGATCAAGCACATGCCTGGGTGCAAGTGTATTTTCAGGAATATGGTTGGATAGATTTTGATACCACGATACCCGATGTAAATACTCAACAAGCACAACAGCCAGATGGTACGCCTCCAACGGATGTACCAGCAACATATTTGGTAGTTGACGGAACAATTGTGAAAACAGATACCGTTAAAAAAATAGCGACAATTAGTAGTGCTAAGATTTTATACCATGATACGGAATTTGTTTCGAAAGCAAATTATCCAATCCTAACGGATGTGTCTTTAGCTACTATTACAAGCGATACGGGGGAAGTGACGTTGAAACATTTAATTAATGGAACGAGAGTGACGGCGGTTTCGCATGCAGAAGTACTTAAAACTATTTACATACAACCAAACGATTCGTTGTTAAGTATCGTAAATAGATTAGAGAAACCAATTCCTGTAGATGAAGTTAAAATTATTACCAAAGAAGATAAGAGCAAGCAAAAAGAAGATGAGAAAGAGAAAGCTGCCGCTCCAATTAACTGGCTAACGGTTCTTTATGTGATTCTCTGGGTGATATTAGGACTGTTTGTATTGAGTTTGTTTAGCCCTTGGTTCTACTGGTTATACTTAAATTCAAAAGCTAATAAAACGTATTCATCTGTTGCCGAAAAAGCATATCATATTAATAGAGCTCTGTTGTTTTATTTAAATCAAATGGGGCATTCCTATAAAGATGCTGGACCTCAAGAGTATGCTTATTTAATTGATAAACGCTATCAAACGAAGTACGCAGCATTTAATGTGTTATATCAAAAAGCACGTTATAGCAAGGTGGCTTTAAATGCTTCGGAAATTGATTCTGTTAATGCGTTTTATATGCCTTTTATTAAAACTGTAAAACAGCAGATCTCCATAAAAAACAGACTCAAGCATTTTTTAAATTTATATAATACACTTCATTATTTTTCAAAACCTAAAATCAATTAATATGGAAGAAACAATCCAAATTGAGCAAGCTCTTGCCAATATTCAAAAATTGGTAGATAACATTGAAACCGTTATAAAAGGAAAACGTACGCAAATACAATTTGTGTTAACTGCTCTATTAGCTAAAGGACATATTTTAATGGAAGATAACCCAGGTACTGGTAAAACGGTTATGGCTAAAACTTTGGCGCATAGTATTTCAAGCAATAACGATGCGCATGGGGTTTTGTTTAAGCGTATTCAGTTTACGCCCGATTTATTGCCAATGGATTTAATTGGTTCGCACATTTTTGATGATATCAAAAAAGAATTTGTGTTTAAAAAGGGCCCATTGTTCTGTAATTTTTTATTAGCCGATGAAATTAACCGAGCTTCGCCAAAAGTGCAATCGGCATTATTGGAATGTATGGCCGAAAATCAAATTACCATAGGAGAAACAACTTATCCTTTAGAGCGTTTGTTTTTTACCATTGCCACTCAAAATCCAGTTGAAATGGAAGGAACTTATCCTTTGCCAACAGCTCAGCTTGATCGTTTTTATATTAAAATTTATTTTGGTTACGTAGATGAAGCTACGGAGTTAGATATTTATAAGGATTACCTGGGTATTCAAAATAGTTTAAATACAGTGAAACAAGTGTTGACAATGAATGAAGTTTTGTTTTTGCAAGAAGAAACCGAAAAAGTATTTATTCATGAAGAAATTATCACTGGCGTTAGAAATATTGTAAGAGGAACGCGCAGTCACCCAGATATTGTTTTAGGAGCATCCACACGAAGTGGTATTACATTCTTAAAATGTTTAAAAGCATTTGCATTAGTAAACGGAAGAACGTTTGTAACCGAAGATGATTTACAAACCATGAGCCGTGCCGTGTTAGACCATCGTTTGATTTACCGTAATAAAGAGGCCAAGCAAAAAGCATTAGAGCAAGTTGTATCTAAAGAGATGGATAGATTAAGAAAATTAAATTTGAATGCTGCTCAATAAACATAGTCAACATTACTTTGTGCCGAAACAAACGATGAAGCGTTTGTGTGCTTTTGCATGCCTTGTTTTTTTAGTGTATGGACAACAAGTGCTAGCACAAATTAACGAAGTTGCCAGGTATGAAATTAATGCCAAACGTATTGGTGTCGATCCCGAATCGAAAGATGCTTTACCCAGAAGTAGAGAATTTATTCGCTTAGATAGCACATATTATGTTGGATATATGTACGAAGGTATTTATAAGTATGAACGTAGTAGTGATTATCTGGGATATCAACAAGCTATTGCTCCTTTACGAAAGGCACTTGATCTTTTGGAGAAAGATTATAATGAAAAGCTAGGTAAATTATTTATCTCT
>JAEUTR010000397.1 GCA_016787365.1 Bacteroidia bacterium | reverse complement strand
GCTTACGTATTACATATGAATAATAATATGGTTTCTTCTACTATTGGGAATTCTATAACATTGGTAAATAAACTTAAAATGTATAATAACAGTTTTAACTTCAGAACAGTGATTTCGTGCAGAGATAGTTCAGAGATTTATAATAATATCTTTTATGAGCAAGGAAACAACACATCTGTTGATCTGACATATAGTAATGGTTTGTTGAAATCAGATAATAATAATTTTTATACCCCAAATTTCAACAGAAAGGTAGAATATAATATTACCGCTACTATGGCTCCATTTGCAGTGATAAATACATATAGTTTTACAAATGTCGCTCAAATTTATAATACCCTTAGCTTGGAAAAGAATTCTGTGAGTTTTACGCCATTATTTGTTTCTAATACTGATTTACATTCGCAATCTGCATACATGAAAAATATGGGTAAGGCGATTTCTACACTCACAACTGATATTGATGGTCATGTGAGACCATCTGGCCCATTAGATATTGGAGCTGATGAAATACAGATTCCATTTACAGAAGTTTGGCCCGGTGATGCTAATAATGATTTACAGGTAACAAGTCAGGATTTATATTCAGTGGGATTACATTATGGAAATCATAACTATCAACGTGATAGTGTAAGTAATGAATTTGTAGGTCAACTTTGTAATGATTGGAATGTGAATCAAATAGGTTCAACGGTTGATATGAAATATGTAGATTGTAATGGGGATAGTTTGATAGATATGAATGATACGTTGGCAATTAATTATAACTATAACCTCACGCATTTGCCAAGAATGAATGCTACAAATACCAATACTTTAGATATTACATTGGTGTTTAATAAAACGCTGTATTTGCCTGGGGATACTGTAAAAGCTGATGTTATTGTAGGATCGTCTACAAATATTCAAAACAATATATATGGAGCTTCATTTAAAATAGCTTATGAAGTAGCTAAAGTAAAACCTAATTCTGAAAAAATGATCTTTATAAATTCATGGATGGGTAACATTAATTCTACAAAAATTAAGTTTTCGAACATTGACAGAGTACAAGGATTATTAGATGCTTCGGTAGTGAGAATTACCCATACAGATGTTACTGGATTTGGAAAAGTTGGAACTTTTCAGTTTGTGTTGAATGATATACAAACATCACAATCAATGGGAGTAAGCATTGTGGGTGCTGACAAGGTCAATACAAGTGCTGTTATCACACCTTTGATACCGGGTCAAGATAGTATTATGGTTGTGCCAAATAGTGTAGTAACGAATGTTTCTGAAAACATATTGAATGATGCTTCTATCTATCCAAATCCGGCGAGTGATTATGTGAAAATAAATTTTAGTAATATATCTAATGTCACATATAAGCTTGAGCTAAGTGCTATGGATGGTAAAATTATTCTTACGAAATCTGTTTCAGGAAATAAATATACTTTGAATTTGCAAGGTATTTCCAAAGGAATTTATGCCTTGAAAATTATGATGGATGATGGCTCTAATAAAGTATTTAAATTAGTTATTCAATAACTGATTATTATAATTTCACAAAAAAACCGATACTAAATTGTATCGGTTTTTGTTTTTAGAACAAGTTCTTTGCCTTTTCCATAGCAGAACTTAATCCTTCTAATTTGCTTCCACCAGCTTGCGCATAAAAAGGTTGGCCGCCGCCGCCGCCATTAATTTCTTTCGCTAAATCGCGAATGATATTGCCAGCGTTTAAGTTTTTGTCTTTTACTAAATTATCATCAATGATCACCGAAATACTTGGTTTACCTTTCACTTCGGCTCCAATCACACACACGCAATTTTCAACTTGGTTACGAATTTCAAATAGGATATTTTTTATTTCTTCAGCACTATCAAATGATATTTGTTCAACAATGACATTGATGCCATTTTTAGCAATTACTTTAGTTAGCAATGATTGCTTAATGCTTTGAGCTTTTTCTTTTAATAAAGATTGTAATTGCTTTTGCAAGTCGTTATTTTCTTCAACTAAATTACTTAAGCTTTTAACAACATCTTTATTGTTTTTTAAAATCGCTTTTACTTCGTTTAAAGTAGCAGTTTGATTATCAAAAAACTCTTCTGCTTTAATAGCAGTTACTGCTTCTAAACGACGAATACCAGCTGCTACAGCACCTTCAGAAATAATTTTAAAGTAACCAATTTGTCCAGTAGCTTTAACGTGGGTTCCACCGCATAATTCAATTGAATAATTTTTGTCAAATTCAACTACTCGAACAATATCTCCGTATTTTTCGCCAAACAATGCCATGGCACCCGTTTTCTTAGCATCATCAATACTCATTTGCTGAATGTTGCTAGCTATGTTTTCGCGAATTTTAGTGTTTACTATTTTTTCAATTTGCGCTAACTCTTCATCTGTGATTTTTGAGAAATGAGAGAAGTCAAAACGTAAATACTCATCGTTTACTAAACTTCCTTTTTGTTCTACATGTGTTCCTAAAACCTGACGTAAAGCTGCATGCAATAAGTGAGTTGCACTATGATTATTTTCAGTA
>JAEUTR010000382.1 GCA_016787365.1 Bacteroidia bacterium | reverse complement strand
GTTCTTGTAACACATGCAATTGCCAAACAACAAACACAACTGCAAATACTTGTAATTGCAACAGCAATAGTTCTTGTAACTGTAATAATTGCAATTGTAATAAAACTACTTGTGGCTGTCACTCGAACAGATGTTGCTAATTTCTAAAACAAAAGAGGCTTGAAAATTCAAGCCTCTTTTTTATTTCTTTAATTGTATGCTTACAGCGGTTCCTTCAAATTCAATTTTTCCACTATTCGTATTTACCAGCTCAGATAATTCATATATATTTCGGTAGCCATAACCATAAAGATTTATATAGGTAGGAATATTAAGTGCCAGAGTAATTGGTTTTACATCAACCGGAACATTTTCTTGTATAACATCTTTTATAGCACTTGGTCCGGATTTAGATTTGGTTTTTGCCTTGCTTTTACTCTTTGGTTTAGTGATTTTTTTTACATCAAACTTTGGAGGAAAGGCCTGCTTAGTGACAAAATAAGGGCTAAGATCTAAACTACTTACATTTAATGCTAACGGCTTACTTTCAAAATTGTTATTACAATAAATCAATATTTTATAATCCGGCGACGGAATAACCTTAGCGAGGTTTTCCTGAGTAAAATCCGAAAAGTTTAAATGAATTGCCCCTTTTACATGTGCCGCCATATACATCGAATCGGAACGTGTATCGAGTATAATTACTTTTTCATTTTTGCTGGTTGCTACAAATTCTTCCGCATTCAGCAAATGAGTTTTACGGTGTTCTTTTACTTCACTTACTAAGTCTTGGTAGGCATCAAAATTTACCAACGATGGTGCAAATTGAGAGAATCCTGAGTGTGAATTCATACTTAATAAAACGATTGCTAAATAGGCGAACGGGTTTTTGGTGTATTTAAATGATTTCATGTTGATTGATTTAATGGATTATATTACAAAACTAAGAATGACATTCCCTTAAAAAGTGAGCACTTGGTAAAAGGTGTTTTTGACTTGGTGAAATAAACATAAAATAAGGTAATCAATGAAAATAATGGAGGGAATTTAAATTTGAAATTCCATTAAAATCTTATACCTTGAGTTCCGTAAAGAACTTGTATCAATGAAAAAAAGTATTTTCCTTCTGTGTTTAATCTTAATTAATTTTAGTACTAAGGCTCAAAAAACAGAACTATTATTAAGCCCTGAGCAAAATGATGAATTATCATCTCCTGAAGTATTTGGAATGAACGAGCAATCATTTTTTATTATTTCGTCAAAAACAGAACATTCATTTTCAATTGAATCTCTTACCAATAAAGAGTTAAGAAGGGTTTATAAAAAACAAATTATCCTACCGGAAATAGATGGAAAAACAAATACATTTGAAAATATACTGTATTTTAATTCTCACATCTACTTATTTAGCTCTCATCATGATAAAAAATTAAAGAAATATACGGTTTACATAAATGAAATAAGTACCAGCGGAGATTTAAGTCTAAATCACACCATTATTGACGAAGTAACGTTCAGTGAAAAAAATTATTCCTGTAAATTTAAATTTGCTTTATCAAGCGATAGCAATCGTGTATTGGCTTTTCGTGAATTTTCAGAGTCCGGTTCTCCAAAAGGCAGAATTGCCTATAAAGTAATTAGTAAAGGATTGAAAGCTATTTATAGTAAGG
>JAEUTR010000347.1 GCA_016787365.1 Bacteroidia bacterium | reverse complement strand
GGACAATCTATATTTTTTACGCGGAATTCTACTGACAAAAAAGATAAAAGTATAGATGGGTCTCAAAAATTAAAAATTTATCAAGCATCAATTATTGAAGGTGGCATTCAATCTTTAATGAGTTTAAAATTTAACAGTAACGAATATAATTGTGCCCACCCTGCTATTAGCCCTGATGGTAATACTTTATATTTTTCGTCGGATATGGGAGGTGGACAAGGAGGAATGGATATCTGGTATTGTAAAAAAGACGCTTCCGGAGCATGGGGAATACCAGTAAATATGGGAGATAAAGTAAATACAAAAGGCAATGAAGTGTTTCCATTTGCAGGAGAGGAAAATGTATTTTATTTTGCTTCAAATGGTCATGGGGGACTTGGAGGGTTAGACGTTTTTGAAACAAAAATTAAAGAAGATAAACCTGGGAAAATTTATAACATGGGAAAACCTGTAAACAGTGAACATGATGATTTTTCGTATAGTGTATATGCTGATGGGAAAAAAGCTTTTTTAAGTTCTAATCGCAAAACAGGAGGGATGAATGATGATATTTATTTAGTGGACATATTGAGAAAAGTAACAAGAGGAAAAACCGTAACTTTTGTTGTTAAAGATAAAAGTACTCAGGAAATTCTACCATTAACTAAAATTAAATTAAATACAGATTCATTTATTTCAAATGAAAAAGGAGAAGTACAAGCTATTATTGAAGAAGATGTAAATTACTCGTTAGTTATCTCAAAAGAAAAATACTTTGAAATTACAGATTCAATTTCAACAAAAACATCTCCGGCAGAAGATGAGTTTACCAAAACTATTGAATTAGAAAAAGATGCAAATCTACGCTTATTAGCAGGAATATATGATGCCAAAACCGGTGTTGGTATTGAAGGCGTGAAAATTAAAATTAAAGATTTGGCAGTAAGTGATGATTTTGAATTATTAAAAACTTCGAAAAACGGAGAATATGTAAAACCGTTAAAAGGTAAAAAAATAGGTGACAAACTACTTTATCTTGTAACTATTGAAAAAGAAGGTTACTTAACCAAAACTATCAATTTTACATATGATATTGTAAAAGAAGGTGAAATTCAGATGAATGAATTGTTAGGTTTAACAATTGGAAAAGTTGAAGTAGGTATGGATTTAGCGAAAATGATTGATATTAAACCCATTTACTTTGATCTAGGTAAATCTTCTATTAGAAAAGATGCAGCCATTGAGTTAGATAAAATTGTTGCTGTTATGAAAGAATATCCTGCTATGATTATTGAATTAGGTGCTCATACAGATTGTAGAGGTGTTGCAGCTGCCAATTTAAAATTATCAGGAAGCAGAGCAAAAGCTTCGGCTGACTATATCATAAAAAAAGGCATTGATAAATCAAGAATTACCGGTAAAGGGTATGGAGAAAGTAAATTACTTAATTCATGTGAATGTGAGGGAAAAGTAAAACCTAATTGTTCGGAAGAGGAACATGCAAAAAATAGAAGAACTGAATTTATTATTGTGAAGTTAAAAAACTAAAAGACGATTTATAACAAAATAAAAAACTCTCTTAAAAAATTAAGAGAGTTTTTTATTTTTCTTTTAATACGGTTAAAAAACCACTGTATATTTTATCATCCGGCACATCTATAATGTAAAAAAATGTACCGTCTCCAAGACCTTCTGCTTTCCATTCATTATTATAATTAGGATTTTCATATACTTTCTTTCCCCATCTGTCAAATATATTAACCTGTGTATTTGGATGAAATTCAAGGTTTTTAATCTTAAAGTATTCGTTAGCATTATCTCCATTAGGTGTAATGATGTTAGGAATAATAATATGACATGGAGGTAATACTACAATAATTTCAATATCTGATTTTTGGTAACCACAACTATCGTTCACGTAAACAGCAACTGAATAAGTGCCTTCAGATTCAGGACTGATATATGAAAGTGATGGGGCAGAGGAAATAGAATTTGTATTAGGCAACACATACCAAGAATAATTATAAATAGGATAACCTCCTGTAGTTATCGAATTTAATACGAAAGGCGTATTTGAACAAGTAGTTGAAGAATCAGTGATCAAAATCATCAGATCATCTGGCAAATTATTTACAACAACAGTATCTGAATTTGAATTGGCACAAACGCCACTTACCGTAACCACCAACGTCGTGGTTGAATTTGCGTCGCAAGTATAATCGGAAACGGCATTTATTCCCGAAGCAGGATTATTACCTGGAATAGTAGTCCATAAATATGAATATGGCGTTCCCGAATTGGCAGGTAATGAAGAAGTAACACTAGCAGAAAGTACAGTGGATTTATTTAAACATTTAATAACATCTTTTAATGGTGCAATATTTAAATTTGTAATAGGTATAACATTTACTGTTATTGTTTTAGTGTCAGGTATACTATTTGAACAAGATCCCTGTCCGGTAACAACATAAGAACTAACACCGTCTACTGTTGGGGTAACCGTTATTAAAGAGGATGTTGATACAGGAGTTAAATTACTACCTTGTAAATAATACCAGTTGTAACTGGAAGCGCCTGTAGCGTTTAGTGTTGTATTTTGACCTAAACAAATTACGGAATTTGAAATAGATGCAGTAATACTAGTCGTTAATGGAGGATATACGACCTCAACTGTTTTTGTTTCTACACAACCACCAATAGGATTAATAACTGAAACAGTATAAATTACTGAACCGCTAGGTAATGGTGGCGATGTAAATGTTGGTGCTACACGTATAGAATCATTTCCATAATTTGCTGTAATTGTTCCATTAGGAGATATATTAACTGAGTAAGAAGTTGATGGAGAATACATATATCCACAATATCCAAATCTCATATTTGGCAACATATTAATCCCATTTGTTATTGCCGAACCAATACCATTATTTGCAGGCTGAGAACCTCCACAAACCGGATTTGCATCTTCAACACGATACATGTTAGCTACATAAGGCATTTGCTTTAATTGAACAGATACATTTTCAGAAAAATTACCAAAGCCTGTTGGGTTAGGAAAAGAAAAACATACCTCAATAATAATATTTGAATTGCCGTCCCACACATAAGGCTGATTAAAATAATAAGTTTCCCATCCTAACGAAATAGTTTGATTTGAATTTGAATAAACAGTTTGCAGCCCAGGAATAAATGCTTGGCTTCCTATTGACGCATTGGGAAAACTTGCTGAATTCGTACATCCCATTTTAATTGAAAAATTTGGGTACTTTATCGAACTTGAATTTAAATTTAAAATATTAAAAGCAATGCTCGATAATTTTCCTGCAAATATTCCTGCGGCATTTAATTCTGATTTTCTGACAAGATATTGACTACGGCCATGCGTGTACCAATTTCCATAAGGTGTTGGATAGGTTGTTGGTCCATTTTGATTAAATGTGCCAGAAGAAAACAATTGCACCTGATTACCTGAACATACAATCTGATCTAACCCACAAACTAGCGGTGGCGGAGTACCTATATCTAAATTTATAATTATAGGATCAGGAAAGCATGATACTGTGTTGGTAGTATTTACTGTAAAATTAGTTTGTATTGAATTAATTGTAACTGTATTCGTATATAGACAAACACCGTCTTTAATAACAGATGTATATGTGCCTGCCGCTAAATTAGTAAGGGTTAACGAGGTTGCACTTGTTGTTTGCGTACTTACGATATTTGTACTAGATGGGCCTACAATAAAATAATCGTAAGGTGATGAATATGGTGTATTAAAAGTCAATACAGCTGAGCCATTTGAATTGTTAGGACAAACATCTATCATATTTGAAAAATACACATCACCACCTAAAATTTTATTTAATGTATAAGTAATCGAATCTCTACAACCAAAACTGCTATTATACACAACTGTATATTGTTCTCCGGCCATAGCATTATTTATAAATAAAGTGTCGTTAATTCCTAAAGGGGAAGCAATAGGTGTTGTTCCTTTATACCATTTATAATTTGATCCTCCGCTTTGTGGAATAAATGTTGAATTACCACAAAATGTTTTAGTTAGTGCTAAAAAAAATGGAGGAGAAACTCCTACAAATAAATTTGCTGATGCCAGACCACAAGATGTTGATGCTACCAGCACACTATATGATCCGGGAGCTAATCCTGTGGCAGTTTGGGAATTTGAAACAGACGCTCCTGTTGATGTATTTGTCCATGTATACGTATAAACTCCGCTACTTCCCGATGCCTGAACGTATGTGGCTCCTGTATTTCCTCCATTACAGGAACTGGTTGAATTAATATTAATAATATTTACAGTAGTTAAAGAAACATTTACAGTTTGAGTAACAACACAACCGGCAGGAGAAACCATGCTTACCGTATAAGTTGTTCCTGGAGTAGCTGGATTCACATTTAATGTATCATTCACTTCTCCAGTAATAATCCCTAACGAATTATACCATTGGTAAGAAACAAATCCGGAAGGAGCTACTAAGATAGCGTTTGATGAACCGGAACACATATTAGAATAAGCTGTTCCTGAGCCGCCACATTCTGCGTCAACATAAGCATAGCCAGCATGTGACCCCAAAGTACAACCACCTACTTCAAAATTAATGGAGACACTGGTCCCTAATGGTAGGGACGATAAGTCAACAGAATAGTAATACCATTTTCTATACTTTATATCTGCGCCGTTTATTTTAATTGCAGAGGTTAATAACGAATCGGATGCATTTGCAGTTTTGGGATTAAAATCATCCGAAGAACAACCAGGTATAATCAAACCTGTTGTTTCATTTCTTACATTCACTTTAAAATAAGGAGCCTCTGAAGCCGCATGAGCAGGTGCAACAGGATCATTTAATATTACTGCATAACTAAATGAAATTCTTGTATTATTACTAGATGTTGTAGTAATATATTTTAACCGGGATGCGCTATAATTCCCGTTTGCGCTATTTAATCTAACAGAAACAGGATCAAAACTGTATGGACTAACAAAAGGAATATCAGAAATAGTAGTAGTGCCAACAGCCCTTACCGCAAGAGAATCATAACCGATACAATTAGGATAAACGTTACTTGTAGGAGGAATATTCATAATCGTATGAAAATTCACTGTATTTAAAATAGAAACATTATCCCCTGCCGCATTAATAATTGTGGCTCCTGTTGAATTATAGTTAGGATTACCCCCAACAGAACCTGTCGATACTGTTCCTGTTCCTCCTGCCCAACCATTAAAATTATACTGTTCAAAACTCATGTTTGGACAACCCAAACTCATTGGCTTGTTAGGTTCTAAATAAATAACAGTTTCCTGAATACTATTTGGATGGCTTTTGGATGGAGAATGATTATGTGATTGTTCTTGTAAAGCTTGTTTGGATGAAACATCATTTTTCAAAAACTGAATATAATCTTCAATTTCCTGAGGATGAACGCCTCTTTGTTTAGCAATTTCTATTGCATGCCTTTCATCAAAACCTAAGCGACTTCTTTTTTTTTCTTCTTTATTTTGAGCATGATATTTAAAAGAAAAACAAATTCCTAAAAACATCAGAAAATATAGAAAACGGCGTGCCACTACCTTAAATTTAATTTTACGTTATGTAAAAATAGCGTTTAGTAACCCTAAACGCTATTTTTTTTTTACTGCTTCCCAAATATAGTAATAAATCCACTATATTTTTTATCATCTGGTACATCTAATACATAAAAATAGGTACCATCACTTGACTTATCGGCATTCCAGTCATTAGCATAATTTTGGCTTTCATAAACCTTTTTTCCCCATCTGTCAAATATTGTCAAAACACTATTTGGATGATATTCTATATTTTTAATTTTAAAATAATCATTCACACCATCTCCGTTATTAGTAATAATATTAGGAATAATAATACCACATGGTGGGAGAACGGTAATTACCTGAGCATCATTGGCACTATAACCACAACTATCTGTTACATAAACAGTGACTGTATAATATCCTTGATTATCAGGACTATTGCTAACCAGAGGATTTGTATTTGACAGAGATGTATTAGTTCCTGACATTATCCAGTCATAAGTATAATCCGGTCTTCCTCCTGAAACAACTGCATTTAAAGAAAAAGGTGTGGCTGCACAAACAGATGCTGTATCAACAATAGACACAAATAAATCATCAGTAAATATATTTACTGCAACACTTGAACTTACAGTGCTGGCGCATACTCCGCTTACATTGACTACAAAAACAGATGGCGCTATAGTAGTTGTAGTATATGTCGCCTGATTATTAATTCCCTGTGCAGGTATATTTCCGGGAAGAGTTGTCCATGAATATAAATATGGTGTTCCAGGATTACCGGGCGTTGCAGAACCTACATTTGGATTTAAAATTACCGTTCCGTTTGCACATTTAGTTACGGAAGACATTGGAGCAATGGTTAAATTTGCCAAAGCCGTCACATAAACTGCTGTAGTAAATGTAGTAATTGGTGCACCGCAAAAACCCTGACCAATTAAGCTATAGGTATTTATTCCGGATACCGTCGTGTTAAATGTTGCCGAATTATTTATCGAATTAATTACACCGGAACCATTATTGTAACTAATAGTATATGTTGAAAATGAACCATTTGAAGTTAAAGTAATAGGGCTTCCAATACAAACCGAATTTGAACTTGCGGATAAAGAGCCTTGAGTAACTCCCTGAATAACTTCAACAGTATTAGTAAAAACTGTTAATGGTCCACTACAAGGGCCTTCAGCGAACAATGTATACGTTTTAACACCAAATACCGGCGAACTTAAAGATGCAGGATTAAATGTAACCGATGAATTTACAGAAGTTTGCGTCAACCCATTCTCGTCTGTATAGGTTATTGTATAAGAGGCTAATGAACCCAAAGCACTCAATGTAACAGGATTACCAGGGCAAACAGAAGAATTTGATGCCGATAACGTTGCCTGAGTAACTCCCTGAGCCACATTAACCGTTGTTGTAAAATCTGTTAATACTCCTCCGCAAGGTCCAATTGCTGATAGAGTATAAATAAATGTCCCTATAGTTGCAGATGGCGTAAATGTAATTGGAGAGTTTACAGATGTTTGAGCTCCATTAATATCTGTATAGGAAATTGTATAAGATGTAATTGTCCCAACCGAACTTAGTGTTACGGGAGTTCCAGGGCAAATTGTAGAAGAAGAAGGTGATAAAGTAGCCTGTGTTAATCCTTGTAAAGCATTCACACATATAATTGTGTCTTTTGAACATCCGCCAATAGTATTAATTAGAGAAACTGTATAGCATGTTGTTCCAGAAATACTTGGCAAATCAAACATAATAGAATCATTACGAGATGGAATAACTACGCCTGTGGCAGGAGTCACCACAATATTAAATTGGGATCCTGTTTGAGATGCCGAACAGTTGCCAAAACGCATGTTTGGTCTTGTGCTTCCTGTTAGTTCAAAACCGCTCGAAACACCACATAAAGAACCAACCCCACTATCATAATCTCCCAAAACAGACGTAAACGGGGTTGTAGTGCATTTTACTTGACTATTAGACGGTGTTCCCGATGTTAAACCATGACATACATCAATTAAAATATTTGAAACACCATCCCATACATAATTTTGGTTAAAATTTAATGTATTCCACCCTGTGTAAATAGTAGTATTAGCAGAGTACACCTGAGACAGCCCCGTATTATCAAAAGCACTACCTACACTTGCAGCCGATGTACATTTAATTTTTACAGTAAATCCGGGATATAAAGTTTCTGAACTTATATTACCTAGATTAAAAGCTATGCTTGATATTTTTCCCGGTTGGACTCCTGCTGCAATTAACTCGGATGCCCTGTACAAATATTGATGACGACTACTTTCCCAAAAACTTACAAACGGAGTAGTTGCAGAACCCGTTGCATTTGTATTTCCTGTGCCAACCTGAAATGTATTTGAAACAACACAAGGAGACGTAGCCAAACCACATACGACAGAACTTCCTCCTGTTCCAAAATTTAAACCATATCGTGCAGTATCTTGATTAACACAATAAACAGACCCACCTGAAATAGCATTTATACTACTGATCGCATATTTTGGACTTTCATTCATGGTTACAGTTGTTGAAACTGATGATTTGCATCCAAATTGATTGGTAACAGTTACTGTATAAACTCCGCCTGTAACAGACGTTGTTGCTGTAGTTCCTGAACTTAAACTGCCTCCGCTACTCGTAGCCCAAGCATAAGTATGAGGGCCTTGAGACGTTGGATTCGTAATATTGGTTGCTGTTAAAACAGTTCCTAAAGCATTTCCATTGCAATAACTCATATTACCTGTGATATTTGCAGTAGGCACTGGATTAATATTTACATGACCTAAAATTGTTTTTTGGCAATTACCCGAACTAAGTGTAACATATATCAACGAATCAGCTGCCACAACAGTAGTAAAAGTTATACTTGAAGTTGTTGAATTATTATTCCATAAATATGAATCAGAAACACCTCCTGTAACAATAACGCTTGCATTTACCGGAACGCCGGGGCATGCTCCAAGGGTTGGTGTAACAATGATACTTCCGTTTAAATTACTTATAGCTGCTGCATTAACTGCTACAACATAATTTTGAATAGATGTTTGTGCCGGTGTGCCATTATCTGTAGCAGTCATCGTAATGGTATGAAATCCCGCAGGAGCAGTATTTCCATTAACAACCATGTAAATATCACTGCTGTTCGTATTTGGAATAATTGAATATGAAAACGAAGAGCCTAATGTGGGAGCGGACGCTGAAACAGAAACTGATTGATTAACTTCAGGTGCTAAAAACGTATTCTTAATATATAACGTATCATTTCCGCATACTTTCATTGTATCACAATAACCTATTAATGTAGATACAGGCTCAACATTAGCACCTACTGGAGGGCATGCATTAAAATAAAAACGTTTCCCTTCTAACCATTTCACGCCGTCATCAGCGCCTAAAGGGCCATCATAACTAATTCCGGGAACTCCAAATCTTCCAATTAAGTAATAATCCACACCATTACCCTCATTTAAACCAACTGTAGCAGGACTAGATGTTCCTGGATCAGGAAAACCATTGTTCCCTGTTATATCACCTGTAGTCCATTGCATTTTTTTGTAATAAAATCCAACGTTTTTACCCGGAGGCAAAATTCCGTCTGTACCATCTGTTAAGACGCACTGAAAACTATTGGTTAAATTGTTGTGGTTGCTAAAATACCCTACGCTATCCCATATAACTACCATTCTGGTAGAATACATGTCAATTTTCACAGAACCTCCGCTCGTTAAATACGCATCAGCCCAAAATGGGGCAATCATATTTACAGTAGTTGAAGGAAAACCGGTTGAAGTAAAAGCCGTTGAATTAGTTGAAAATTGAATATTTCCGTTTATCGAAACGTTGCATGAATTATACGTTACTCCATAATAACAAAAATCAAATGGTAATGCAATGGCTGCATTTGCATCATCTACAGATACACCAAAAGAAACCGGAGAACCTACATAAGGAATATCATCACAAGGAGTTGGACTACCCATTGGAGAATTTGGCTTTGAAGAAGGTCTAATGATAACCGGTTTTCCTGCCGCATTCATTCTTATTTCATAATGAGCCAACTTTTTTTCAGCCTTTAATTTGTCATATTCCAAACTTTCTGAAATGACAATAGGCTTAATTCCATCCTTAAAATGATTATTTAAAATAAGATCCGAAGATTGGCCTTTTTTCTGAAATCTTTGTTTTAATTCTTGCTGTTTCTGTGATATATTTTTATCATTTTGCGCATTTATTATAAATGAAATAAGGCACAAATAAACAATATAATAAATTTTTGTTATCATGTTTTTTAATTTAAATGAACATTTAAAATGGCGGTTTATGTAAAAATAAATCGAAATTTATCTTTGATTTATTTATTTTTACCGTCTTATTTTATAACAAAGTTAAGAATTTTTTTTTAAATTTTACAATCTATTAACCATACCTAAACAACCTATTCATATGTCCAAAATCTAATTTTATTGACTTTTCTGAATTTTATCTAAAATTTTTCTGTCTAAGCTTTTACATTAACTTTGCATACATTATAATTATGGCTA
>JAEUTR010000307.1 GCA_016787365.1 Bacteroidia bacterium | reverse complement strand
ACTCAAAGTAACCGTCAGCATTGGTGTTGCCATTTACGATGAAACCTGCAAAAACCTAGACGTATTAATAGACCACGCCGACCAAGCCATGTATCTGGCAAAAAACTCAGGTAGGAATCAAGTGCATGTGTGGGGGAGTTGATAAATAATCAAAAACAACTCTCAAGCCAAGTTTTATCCAAAAAAATTATTTTTCATTTTCCCTAATTTTTTTTATTGTTGCTTCGATTTGTTTCTTGAAATATATCCATAGAAACCTTGCAACAGTAATTAAAATAATAAGAGCAAGCCAAATTTGAAAATCCCCAATATTGTGGAAAATGTCATCAAAATCAGCAAGAAATGATGGAATAGCAATAAACAAAGCAATGATTGTAATAATAAACCCCGCATTATCAATTGCTTCTTGGCTTTTATTTAATTCCTGCTGTAACTCCATACTTGAATAAAACTGTACAAAACTTACAAGTTCATCAATATTTCGTTCAACATGTTCTTTTATTTCTCTGATATGTAAAACTGAATTTAATTTCTCAAACTTGTTTATTGCATAACTCGCCCTATAAGAAGATGAAGGCACTAAAACATCTCGTAAAATAGGTAACGTTTTATATGAATAGGAAAAAGCACGCGCTAGTTTTCTAATATCATCTTTATCTTGCTCTGTGATTTCTTTGTCAACAACTTTTTCAGTTAGTCGCGGGTCGCTTTCTAAAGTACTTGTAGTATAGTATTCAATGCTTTGTAAAGCAGTTCGAATAACAATCGTATGCTCAATTCCCCTAATAATGCATTCCCAATAATCCTTGTAAGACACCGATTTTGTACCTGATCTACTCGGAATTACAATATTTTCTGGGGGAAAATAAATTAGACATCGTTCTGGGGAAAACATACAAAGGTCATTTTTCCAACTCGCTAGGTCATTCAAAGTATTTTCAACCTCATCGTCCATTTCTGGGAAACCAAAAGTTCCATCATTGTGTTTAATTAATACTCCTTCAAGTAACGCAGCTAAAATATCCCAATGGTCGTTTTTTAATTTGTCGGCTTCAACTCTCCCATTGCAATTACTACAGATGATTTCTTCAAAGACCAATGATGCATATCTCTGACGATAGGGGAGATGATCTGGGTTTAATCCTATAGTTTTGAGACTTAATTTAATAGGAGTATCATTTTCAGGTTCGTTTATTGAAATCGTTTTTGATATGCTTTCGATAAATTTGTCTGCGCAAAATAAAACAAGCTTTAATTGAGGCGACATAGGCGAATCGCTTCCATCGCTTTGTATTTGCATTTCCATTAAATCACGAAGAATGTCTATAATCTTCTTGTTTATATTAATGGGTCTCGTTAACTTAACTTCTAAAAATCCTGCTCGTGATAACCGAATCCTTAATTCATATTTGTCCCAATTTTCTATTACTTGAAAATCATTAGGTAGTTCTACTGTGTCTTTTTGAAAAAGATACGTTGGAGAAAACCAATCTCTTACTAGGTGTCGACGAAAAACTTGGAAATCATGCCCATGTTCAATAGTTATCTTATCTTTTTCATCTAATAAAAAATATTTTTCTGGATTTATTGTTTGTGCCGCATCTGCAAAAGCCGCTCCTCCTCTAAGCTTTATAAATTTTTGTTGTAACGTTTCTAAATCAGATTTTTGTTTAAGGTTTTTGTCATCTAAATATGCATCAAGGTTTAGTACCATAAATACATGGACATTCCCTTTTGCGTAAAAATGCTCGGCAGGATTTACAGTATTCGGGTCGCAGTTGCAGGATTGGGTCATATAAAAACCTCCCGTTCAATATACTAAAATGTCTAACAACTTTTACCACTATACAATAGAAAAAATAAAAAATCAACTACCAATCTTAAAACAACTTGTCCGATGGCGGCCATCGGACAAGTTGTTTAGACTTAATGATTCATTTTATCAATCCGCCGCCAGGGCTTCGCCTTTTTCTCTTTTCACCATCACAGAATCAGCAGAAATATTCTCGCGTTCATTCCTTTCGCTTTCT
>JAEUTR010000244.1 GCA_016787365.1 Bacteroidia bacterium | reverse complement strand
ACTTAGCTACTATTTTTCCTTTAGCAGAACATACAGAAGAAGCATACCTGAATTTTTCTTTAATTAAATCTAAAGTAGATGATTTTTTTATCCGTTGCCGTTTAGCAGCATTTGACACACAATCAACCGAAGTATTGAATTTGCAGGTAGCCCGCGTAGAAAGCATTACGGCTAAAGATCTTTCTGATTGCATGAATGATATTGCAGCGTATCCTTTGGCTAAAATAGAAGCCAATAAATCTTTGCCGGTTTTATCAGGCATTAATCCTGCATGGGAAAAAGCGATGGCCGAGTTTAAAAAATTAACCGTCGGTGTATTATTTCCCGGCAAGGAAAGTATTACAGAAGCAGACTGGAATAAAATTTCGGATACCTTTGCGCCGTACGCTCAATGGAAATCTGAAAAAGAAGGAGATGCTGTTGAACTATTGGGTTTAGAAAGAGTTCGCATTATTCTTGCAGGTTCATATAAAGAACAATTAACGGCATTGATAGAACAGGATAAAGCACTGGAGCATGAAGCCAATAATATTATTTTAGTTGATCAGTTAGTAAGATACCATCGCGATTTATTTACCTTATTAAAAAACTTCGTTACCTTTTTTGATTTTTATACTCCGGGTTCAAAAGCTATATTTCAGGCAGGGACATTGTATATTGACCAAAGAAGTTGCGACTTATGTATTAAGGTAAGTGATATGGGAAAACATGCGGCTATGGTTTCCTTTAGCGGAATGTATTTATTGTATTGCGATTGCACGTCAAGAGCTACCAATGAAAAAATGACCATAGTAGCAGCCTTAACAAATGGCGACATCGATAATTTAGTGGTTGGAAAAAACGCCTTGTTTTATGATAGAAATGGTTTAGACTGGGATGCAACGGTTGTTAAGATTGTGGATAATCCAATCAGTATCCGTCAGGCATTCTTTTCACCTTATCGTAAAGTGTCCAGATTTATTGAAACACAGGTTAATAAAGTAGCGGCGGCTCAGGAAGATAAAGTAACCACCGATATGACATCCGGTGTTGAAAATGTACCTGTTAAAGCAGAAGAAATAAAAGCAAAAAAAGAACCGCCTGCACCATTTGATGTGGGGAAATTTGTTGGAATTTTTGCCGCTATCGGCTTGGCGGTTGGCGCTATCGGAACAGCGTTAGCATCTGTTGTAGCTGGATTTTTAGGATTAACCTGGTGGAAAATGCCGATTGCATTTACAGGACTTTTACTATTAATTTCAGGACCATCCATGATTATTGCCTTTTTAAAATTACGCAAACGAAATCTGGCACCAATATTAGATGCTAACGGTTGGGCCATTAACGCCAGTGCCGTTGTAAATATTCAGTTTGGAAATACACTAACACATTTGGCTGAATTGCCTAAAGGCGCAAAAATTAATTTAAATGATCCTTTTACTAAAAAGAAAAGACCAGTTCTTCCGGCTATTTTCTTTTTGTCAATTATCGTTGGAATTATTTTATACTTTTTGTGGAAGCATGGGTATATGCATTTACCGTTTTAAATCGGTGGGGAGATAGTACTGAATTTTTTAATGAAATATTTTTGCGTTAACTGATATAAGAATCCGGGTTAATCTGTTCACCTGCATTTTCGGTGTTCCATTTAAAATCACTTCATCTTCCCAACCCAATGCGGAAATTGAGCTAAGTGTTTAATGTCCGGTTCTTTTTCAAATAGCCCAAACACAGCACTACCACTGCCACTCATGCAGGCGTACACAGCACCTGCTTCATATAAATCATGTTTCGTTTTTTCAACAACCGGATACAAGTTGAAAATAGATGTTTCGAAATCATTAATTAAATCTGTTTTCCAGGTAGCAATGGGCTGCTGAATCACTTCCAATAAAGACTTAGTGGGTTGCGTAGGTTTTACCAAACTATAGGCCTCTTTGGTATTACTATGTACGTTAGGATAAATAATGGCAATATACAAATGACTTAGATCCAGTTTAATATCTGAAAATACATCGCCCTTTTGTGTAGCATACACGGGAGTGTTTTTAATAAAAAAAGCACAATCACTTCCTAACTGACGGGCAATGTCAATACGTTCTGTTTCCGTAAAATTTAATTGAAATAGCTCGTTTACCAAATTAATAAAAAAAGCAGCGTCTGCACTTCCACCACCAAGACCAGCGCCCATGGGTAATGCTTTATGCAAATACACATCAATAGCAGGTACTGTTTTGGTTTGTTTAATAATTTGGTACGCTTTGTATAATAAATTGTCTTCTAGATTTCCTGAAATGGATAAACCACTTAAGTGCAAATTAAAATCTTGCTTTGTTGTTATTTGCTTCTCGACTTCGCTCGAAGTGACATGATTTGTTACGGGTATTACCTCCAAAGCATCATTCCAACCAACCGGGTAAAAAATAGTTTCGATGTTGTGAAAACCATCCGAACGTTTTTCGGTAATATTTAATCCAAGGTTTATTTTAGCGTTTGGAAAACAAATCATTTTGTAAATATATGTACTTTTTTACACCACTCCATACGTTAGTAATGGTGCGGCTGATTTTGGCGAAAGAGTGCAGGGCAAAACGTAGTAAGTTTTGAGCCAGCATGTGGGCAGACAATTTTTTCGGCGGTATTGCGCAGGCTTTTATTGGGAGAAAAAGATTGGAGTTGGTCTTTCGCCTTGAATTTTTGTTTCTTTTTGTTCAAGCAAAAAGAAAACAAGAAGTATAAAATTGACTATAAAAGGCTATTAAGTATCGTTTTACTGATAATTATAATTGATAATCAATTAGTTACAAGTGGCGTTTTTTCAATTTTTTAGTATCTTTGCCCCCTAACTAATTACTACTATACTATGATTTATCTTGATTTTGAAAAGCCGATTCAGGAGTTAGAAGAAGAATTAGAAAAACTAAAAGGCGTTGCTGAAAAAAGCAAAGTGGATATGAGCAAAGGCATACAAGAGCTGGAAGCAAAAATCCATTCGAAACGTGTTGAAATTTTTTCTAATCTAACACCATGGCAACGCGTTCAAGTGAGCCGTCACCCGGAAAGACCATATACTTTAGCATATATAGATTACGTTTCAAGTAGCTCTTTTATCGAATTGCACGGAGACAGAACTGTAGGAGATGATAAAGCCATGGTTGGTGGTTTTGGTGATGTTGATGGACAAACAGTAATGTTTATTGGTCAGCAAAAAGGAATTAATACAAAAATGCGTCAGATACGCCGTTTTGGGATGGCAAATCCTGAGGGCTACCGTAAAGCATTGCGCCTGATGAAAATGGCCGAAAAATTTAATAAACCTATTGTAACGTTTATTGATACTCCTGGCGCCTATCCCGGATTAGAAGCCGAAGAGCGCGGACAAGGAGAAGCCATTGCCCGTAATTTATTAGAGATGGCTCAGTTAAAAGTTCCTGTAATTTGTATCATCATTGGCGAAGGAGCAAGTGGCGGAGCATTAGGTATTGGTATTGGCGATAAAGTATTAATGTTAGAAAACACCTGGTATTCAGTTATTTCTCCTGAATCCTGTTCATCTATTTTATGGCGTAGCTGGAGCTTTAAAGAAACAGCTGCCGAAGCTTTAAAATTAACAGCAGATGATATGAGTGCCAACGGATTAATTGATGGGATTATTAAAGAACCATTAGGTGGCGCTCATAACGACCAACAAGCTATGTTTGCAACAGTGAAAGCAGAGATTTTAAAACACTTAGCAACATTAAAACAACAAACACCCGAAGAACGCATCAATGCACGTATTGAGAAGTTTAGTAATATGGGTGTAGTACATGAATTAGAAAACTAAAAAGAAAATAGTAACAATAAAATTTAGAACAAATGGCAGATACAGGCGATATTAACGTAGGATCGATTATTAGATTTAATAACGAATTAGTAGTAATTACAGAATGGCAACACCGTACACCGGGTAATTTACGTGCTTTTTACCAGGCTAAAATGCGTAACTTATTAAACGGGAAACAAACCGAAAACCGTTTTAGAAGTGGTGAAGGCGTAGACGTTGTTCGTGTTGATTTTAAAAACATGCAGTACATTTATCAAGAAGGAGAATTTGCAGTGTGTATGGATAAAGAAACATTTGAGCAAGTGTATGTTCCTGTAAAATTATTTGGAGACAGTTTCCAGTTTTTAAAAGAAGAAATGGAAGTAAAAATTTCTTTTGAAGGCGACACAGTTATCTTAGCAGAAGCACCAACATTTGTAGTTTGCGAAATTACTTATGCTGAGCCGGGAATTAAAGGCGATACTGCTACTAACACTTTAAAACCAGCAACTTTAGATTCAGGAGCAACAGTAAGCGTTCCTTTATTTTGTAACGAAGGCGATTTAGTAAAAGTAGATACACGCACGGCTACTTATGTAGAGAGAGTTAAGAAATAAATTTTTTCTTTAATAAAATAAAAAGTTCCAATCGGTTTCGGTTGGGACTTTTTTTATTTAACTTCTATATTGTTGTTTTCTTTCATTGTCACCGACTTATTAATATAAGTCTTCATCAGTTCCAAATCGTGAGAAGAAACAATAATGAGTTTTCCTTGCTCAGTACATAATTGTTTGAGGGTTGCAAATAAATGATGTTTGGAAGTATGATCTAAAAAGGCCGTTGGTTCATCCAAAACAATAATAGGCGTTTGCTGCGCTAGGGATTTTGCAATCATCACTTTTTGGCGTTGCCCGTCGCTGAGCTCATCAATCAATTTATCTTTTAAAGGCAATAGGTTTAATTGCTCTAATGCTTTTGTAATAATGGTTTCATCTTCTGATGTTAGTTTTCCAAAAATATTAATGTATGGTGTTCTACCGCTTGCTACTATATCCCATACTGTTAAATTAAAACCACCAATTTTTTCGGTAACTACAATGGATAATAATTGTGCTAATTGTTGAGCCGTGAACTGAGAACTATTTTTGTTATTGATTTTTATGTCTCCTGATAGTGGCTCTAAATTTCCTGTAATGGTTTTTAAGAGTGTTGATTTACCAATGCCGTTATCGCCAATTAATCCAACCAAATCGCCAGCATGCAACTGTAAGTTAATGCCTTTAAACACAGAGTTGTGTTTGCCCTTGCTTTTGTAGCCTATTTCTAAATTCGTAATCTCTATCATCCTACACTTAATTTAGATTTGAATAATAAATAAATCACTACCGGCGAACCAATCAAGGTGGTTACTGTATTAATTGGTAACATAAATTGGCTACTTAATACTTGGCAAATTACATCGGCCGTTAACACCACACAAGCACCCAACAATAAACAAAAAGTCATTTGATGTAAATGATGTGATGTTTTAAAAAACAAACGTGAAGCAATAGGCACCGAAATTCCTACAAAGGCAATTGGTCCACAAAAGGCAGTTATAAGGCCTACCAGCACAGCCGAAATAATAATGATGGACAAGCGTAAGGCATTAACATTTACTCCTAAATTTTGTGCGTATTGCTCGTTTAATAAAATGGCATTAAGTGGTTTAATAAAAAAGAAACTCGCCACAATGGTGATGGCAAAAATTGGAATCACAAAATATAAATCCTGTAAGGTGGTACTTCCCACACTTCCCATGCCCCACATCACAAAGGTTTTTAAATTATCGGCGTTACTCATGTATTCTATTAGTCCTTGTAAGGCACTTAATATTTGCCCAAGCATTAAGCCTACTAATAATACAGTGACGTTACTTTTGTTTTTTCGCGAGATTAATAAAATAATAAGGGTCACAAAAAAAGCTCCCATAATAGAAAATAAAGTCACGATGCTTTTTCCCATAATAAAGAAACCAGAAACATGTATGGATGAAATCATCATGGTAGCAATAGCTACAAATAAACTGGAACCACTACTCACACCTAACACATAAGGCCCTGCTAAAGGATTACGAAACAAGCTTTGCATCAGCAAGCCACACAAGGCTAAGCCAGAGCCTGCAATAATAGAGGTTAGTGTTTTTGGTAATCGTATGTCATATAAAATAGACGAGAACATAGGATTGGATGTCTCGATAGAAAATAAATTGGTGCTTCCAAAACATAAATCACAAATGGCAAGTACTGCTAAAACTAGCAGTAACATCAGGGTTGTGAATATGAATTTAGATTTTGACATTTGATAAATTTACACTTCTTTTTATATTTTCTGCGTTCTTTTTTCTTGAAAAAAAAGAACCAAAAATTCAAGACGAAATGCCAACTCCAATCTTTTTCTCGCTCAAAAGTCAGCGCAATGCCACCGAAAAAATTGTAGTTCGCACCATTTCGCCAAAGTCAGCCGCACTATTACCAACGTATGATAGATGAATAATCCAAACCCGAATGTTAGGGTTGATCCGCCTCTTAAATTTAACGAAGAAAATAGAAGCATTTTCTGTAGGGATTTGCGCGACGATTCTGGGCTGTCTGAGAACGGTTTTTCATCGTTCGAGTTTCCAGAATCGGGCGGAAAAATGCTTCGTTATTTTCGAGATAAATTTAAGAAGCGGTGATTTTTCTTTGTTACTTTCTTTGCATGGCAGGCAAAGAAAGTAAGTTCTATTCTATCTTCTTATAAAACACAAACTCATGCTTAGGCAATAATTCCGGCGAGAAGATAGCAATTAAATCCGCTAATACTTCATCCGGATTGGTGATGCCAGTTTCCCAATAGTTACTGTAACCTAAAGCATTTTGTATTTTATTGTTATTATATAATTGATTGTTTTTACAAGCCTTAAATAAACCGTAACGTTCATCATAACTCAGTAATTCTTTTTTAGAGTTGAGGTTGTATAAGTTAATCCAAATGTCGCAATCCTTTGCTTTAGCATAAACCGTTTCAAAAGATTGAGCGGAGCTACCTGTTTTGGTGTCTTCTTTCCAAAAATAATCGCCGCCAGCATCTTCAATTAAGTGTGCTATAAAACTTTTACCTGCAGGAATGTGCCACGCATCGCCATATTTAATTTCAGTTAGCACGCTTGGTTTATGAGTACTTGTTTTTGCAATTGTTTTTAAATCATTGTATTTTTTTTCAGTGATTTGAAATAAGGAATCTGCTAAGCTTTCTTTATTAAAAAAGTAAGCAAAAAATTTAATCCATTCGGCGCGCGCTAAGGGCGTTTCTTCTAAATGGTCAATACTAATGGCAATAGGCATAGACGATTGCACTAACTTTTTATCCACATCATCTTTTGGACTTCCCATACCAAAGGTTAAAAATAAATCAGGTTGCACAGCGATTGTTTTTTCAATATCAATTTGTGGACCTTTTGATAATTCGATGATAGAGCCTTTTTTTACTTGTTCTTGAATAAATGGATTGTTGTAATAATCTACATTATCAATGGCTATGATTTTATCTTCGCATCTTAATTGTGCGATCATAGTAGTATAAATAGAACTCATGGATGCCACACGAGCGATAGGTGTTTTGATGTAGTAAGCCTCTTTTGAGTAATCAGGTTTTTGGTGTTTGTATAATACAAAAGAAGCAGTTACGTCGCTATCGTTTTTATTACCATGTAATTCGAGCACTGTAAAATCAGCGGAGGTTTTAATGGTAAAACGTTTAGCGTAAGAAAGAGGGACGGTTGTCAATGTATTTTTCGCTGGCTGTTCTTCATTTGTTGACGCGCAAGAAAACAGTAGCAAAACCGGGATGAAGAGAATTATTTTTTTTAGCATCATAAACGTATGTATGTTGTTGGTGCTTTGCTTTATTTCGCAATGCTAAAAAAATAAAATAAAAGGAAGGAACATGTGTTATAACAGAATATACATTCTTGTAATTACACATCATGCCTGACTTGAGCTTCATTTCGCGAAAGCATTGTCAATTCGAAAGAGGTAGGTTCCTGACTTGTAACATTTATTGTTACTTACAGTTGCGCGACAGTTCGTGATTTTAACACGATTCCCTATTAATCTACAGCTAAGTAAAGCCTTTTTCGGTTGATGAAGAAATATAGTAAAGAACTATTAGGCAACAAATATATCAATAAAATTATAAGATTGTCTTATTTGTTTTAGCTGGCTGAGGCTCTCGAAGCCACCTCATTAAAACTGAATTTGAAAAACAGTACCTTTTGGTTGATTGTTACTAATTTTAATAGAGATTTGATGTAAATCACAAATACTTTTTACAATAAACAAACCAATGCCGGTTCCTTTTGTTTTTCGTGTATTTTCGCTGCCGCTTCTGAAAAATTTTTGAAATACAGTTTGTCTTTCAGTGTCAGGAATACCGCAGCCCTGATCTTTAATTTCTAAAACCGGGTTATTATTTACTGATGTTAAAACTACCTGAATTGCTACATTTTCAAAAGAATATTTAATCGCATTTTCAATAAGGTTAATAAAAACAGAGGGCAGCAGTTCTTTGTCGCCCGAGTAATAAATCTCTTTTTCGATAGTTAATGAAATGTTTTTTTGTTCTATATGTTCAGCAAAGTACCTTTTAATTGTATGTTCAAGTAATTCACTTAAATTCAAATGTACTCTCTGAAGAGATAAATTATTGTTTTCAATTTGATTGGCCATTAATACATTGTCAACCAATTTATGTAAACGGTTGGTTTCGTTGAGAGCATTGGAAAGGAGCTCTTTTTGCTTATCTCTGTCTAAATCATGTTTTAATAAGGTTTGCAACTGCAATTTAGTGGCGGCAATGGGTGTTTTTAATTCGTGAGAGACGCTTAAAATAAAATTGCTTTTTTGGTCGGTAAGTTCACTTTCTTTTTTCACAGACTTTCTTACCTGATATATCCCAAATAACAGAATTAATAAAAAAACAGTGCCTTCTCCCACAATCATATACACGCGGGTGTTTTTTTTATTTTGTAACTCGGAAATGTCTCTTAAAATGATATTATCGTCACTAGAAGATAAAGCAGCAATATTTTGCTTTAAAGAAATAATAGTATCAGATTGTCGTACTAATAAAATTTCCCACCATAAAAACTGAAGTACAATATATCCTACTAAAACAGAAAATATGAGCGTGGTTTGTTTCGACACAATATTTAATCAAAAAACTATTTATGAAAAATTTGTAAAAACCCTTTTAAATCTCTTGACACTATACCGGTAACTCTTATTTCGTTTACCTGACAAACGTAAAAGTAAGTTCCTTCCGAACTTAGTTGTTTGGTTTGAATGACTTTTCCATCCCACATAATTGCCGGGTCGGTTGTTTCAAATACCAAATTACCCCAGCGATTATAAATTTTTAAATCAATGTCTTTAACAAATTTATTTTTAATGGGTTTAAAAAAGTCATTTACTCCATCGCCGTTTACAGTAATTACATTTGGTAATTCATATTCCGGACAATTATCCACACATACTTTTTCGCTTTTCACACTCTCATTATTAACCGAATCCACAGCACTTATGGCATAACATCCGGCAATTGATTTTAAATTATCAAACGCCAGAATTGTATCATTTAAGTTTGTAATTGAATATTGAAACTCTAAATTGGCCTCTTCGGTGTTAGCAAAATACACATTGTATTTTGCCACATCATCGCTACAACTGTGATTAGGGTTATTCCATTGCAAAATTAAATTAGGGATTTTACAATCTGATACAATTTCTAATTTAGGGGCACATGGAGGAGTTGTGTCTTTTGGTTTTTCACAAGCCTCCTGCGAAAAATTTAAAAGAGGTCTTATGATTGCAGGGTCAGAATACTGTCCTTTTGATTGCACTTTATAACAATAGGTTGCGCCATTGGTTAAGCCCACATCTGTATATGACTTCGAGATAGTACTGTCA
>JAEUTR010000219.1 GCA_016787365.1 Bacteroidia bacterium | reverse complement strand
GGTAGCATTAAACCAAACTGAAATTGACATTGGCCCGTTTCTTGGAATTCCGTTTGTTGAAGAAGAAACCAAATAACCCGGATTGCAATCATAAGCATTGTTATTATTGCCATATCTATCAATTGTTAATACAGCTCCATTTACTGTTGCATTATGGCCATTTCCGCTTTCATCGTTTGCATTTCCATTAAATGGCCACCAACCAACCAGTCCATTTACAGGAACGTAAGCCGGGATTGTTTGAGCTTTTAAACTTAGTGTATTGCTTAAAGAAAGTAATACTGCTAGAATTGTTGTAAATATACTTTTCATAATAATGTCGATTAAAGTTACGAATGAAAAAAGACATTAGGATTACCGATTATGACAATTTTAGCACAATTTTATAGAATCATTTTTGTTTTTAGTAGAGAAATAATATCTGTTTTCTTTCTTCTTGAAACCTCAAATACTTCACCGGTATGGACAGTAATATTACATATATCTCCTTTTGTATAGCTTTTTATATAATCCGTATTTATAATGATACTTTTATTTATTTTGATGAATGAACCGATTTCACTTAACAGGTTCTCGAATTTTTTTAATTCTTTACTTGATGTATAACATGATCTATCGATCAGATTTAATTCACAGAATTCAGTTTTACATTCTATGTAAACAAAATCCTTTACATTCAAAAAAATAACCTTATCATTATGATGAACTGATATTTTATTGATTTTATCACTTTTATCTTCTAATGTTTTTACAAATTGAGAAATATCATTATTGTATTTGGAACGACGCGCAACAATTATGGATACAGCATTTTTTACTGTTTTTTGCAATGCTACATAATCTATTGGTTTTAAAATGTAGCCTAATGCATTAAACTCGAAGGCAGTGATGGCATATTCATTATATGCTGAAACAAAAATAACTTCAAAGTTGATTTCAGAAAATAATCTAAGTAAATCAAATCCACTTTTACGGGGCATTTTTATATCTAAAAAAACTAACTGAGGTTTTAGATTGTTTATTTTTTCGAATGCATGATCTACATTATCTGCATAATCCAAAACATCAATTTCGGGACAATTTTCTTTTAATAAAGATTGTAGCATCACAATATTATGCTTTTCATCGTCTACTATGATTGCCGATATCATATTATTCTTTGCTATTTTTTAGTTGTATAATAATTTTCGTGCCACATGGATTATTCGTAACATCTGTTAAATCAACTATTTCCAGTTTATAATCGTTCCCTTTCAATAGCTTATTAATGCTTTCTATTTTATCCATCACTAATTTTGTGCCTTTGGAAGTATAATCTGTTTGATTTTTATGTGAAATCCGCCCAACACCATTGTCTTCTATTTCTATAAAAACACATTCATTTTGTTCTGATATGCTAATTGTTAAACGGGCTTTTCTTTTATTTTCAAGAGGTAAGAGTCCGTGCCAAATTGCATTTTCAATAAAAGGCTGAGTAATTAACGATGGTATTAAAATATGATTTAAATCAATATTATCATCGATATTTAATACAAAATCAAATTCTTCTTTAAACCTAAGT
>JAEUTR010000218.1 GCA_016787365.1 Bacteroidia bacterium | reverse complement strand
AACGATGCAGTAATCTTAATTCTGATCCAAAATTTTTATACTCATCTCCCAAAATATCTCTTTCGGTTAGTGGATCAGCCCTGTTTATTTGTCCTAAATACCCAACAGTTATCCTGTCTGCAACTAACCCAAAATTCATCCAGTTGATTCTGGTAGATGGTGTTAGCTTCCAGTCTAACCTTAATGATGCTAAATTCCAGTTAACTTTAAACCAGTTCCGGTTTCGGATACTTACAGATGGATCTTTTTCAAATTGTTTATCGGTTAACCCACCAGGCTGATGTGCAAGATAAGTCATGTATGTGTATTCTCCGGTAATTTTAATACGAGTATTTAATTGATAATTTACAGATGCATGTGCCGTGTGCATTTTAAATTCGGAGTTTGGTCTCCAGCTGTTTCCTTGTTTGTATTGGTAAAAAGTATAATAGTTTATTTTTTTTATAGTACCACCAAGACTGTTAAATGAATTAAATAAACCAAATGAGCCATAAGTTTGTCGTGAGGTAAGTTGTATTTTTTTATTTTCAGGACCTTTTTTAAATTTAAAATTAATGAAGCCTCCAAATTGTGTTCCGTATTGTAAGCTTGCAGCACCTCTAATGACTTCAATTCTATCTAATGCTTCTGTTGGTGGTGTGTAATAGCTTTCAGGGTATCCTAAAGCATCAGCGCTTATGTCATATCCGTTTTGTCGTGTATTAAAATTAGATACTCGATTAGGATTTAAGCCTCTTCCGCCAATTCCTAATTGAAGACCTGCCCCGTCATTTTCAAAAATATTTATACCAGCTACTTTTGCAAAAACTTGTCGAGGATTATTTGTAGCCAAATTTGCATTCATATCATTTAAATAGATTACCTCACTTTTTTTTCCGGCATAAATTGAAGTTCCTTCAACATTTAATAATTTCCCGATTCCAAAAGAATTTTCTTTTTCTGATTCAATGGTAATTTCGTTTAATGTGTTTCCTAACGAATCTAATTGAATTAAGAGTGTGGTATCTGAGCTGATTTTTATTTTTTGATTATAATTCTTGTAACCAGGAACAAATACAGAAATTTGTAAAGTGCCTGGCTTAATATTTTTTAATATAAAATTTCCGGCGTTGTCGGTAGTAGTTTTTTGAGTATTGGTACTAACTAATGCTTCCTGCGCCATTACACCATTAGCTACAAACACGGTTCCCTTAATGGTATATTCGTTTTGTGAAAACTGAGATTTTACCAGTAATAATAGTATAAATATGATAAAGAAGTGTTTATGCATCACTATTATTTTTGTCTTGGAATAATCCAGTTTTTAGGAGTTAATTTGTCTTCTTCTTCACTTAAAATCGTTGTTTTATCAACTATTAAACAACTTGCTTTGCCGTTTAATGTTACATAAGATTCGGCTAATACTTCGGGGTTATTAAATCCTTTTTTTTGGTATTCTTTTTTTAAAAAATGCGCATAATTAATAAGCATATCAGGTTGGGTAGCCATCATTTTTTCTTGCATTTGTGTAAGGTAATCGCTATTACTCACTTCAATTTCTTTCCCTGTTGTTTTATCTCTGATATAAAAAAAAGCTGTACCCGCTTTTTCAATTAACATTACTCTCCACGAAAAACGAAAGCCTTGCTCTGTCCAAAATAAATCACCCGAGTAAAATAAATACCTGA
>JAEUTR010000186.1 GCA_016787365.1 Bacteroidia bacterium | reverse complement strand
TCTACACGGACACCTATATTAAATTTAATGTCTTTAAAATCAAATTTATCCTGAATATACCCAGCAACATAAATTGGCTTATAAGCTCCCACATTTAACGTCTGGTTACCGTTTTTATCTTTATTATTCAAAAATTTATCAAGGTTAGTTGAGTTTTTGTCTTTGTTTCCAAGATAATCAAATCCAAAATAATCTACCAAAGATCCTTGTCCGCTTTGTAACAAATCTTGTGCACTAAACATATCTAATGTTAAATCATCCGGAGAAAACGCATCCGTGTTAATGATTGTTTGGTTATCAGCTCCCAAGCCCAAAGCTTCACGCAATGACTTATCAATTTGAGTTTGATCATCAGCGTTATAAATATATCTATAGTAACGTTTTTCTAATTCTCCATTTGCTCCAGGAATAATTATTGGATTAGCAGTATCAAATGATGTTAAATGAATATTTGACAAATTTCTCATACGTGTCCATAATTCAATTGGTAATACTTGATAACCACTTTGATTACGTTGATCATATTCAACACCAACCATAATAGCGTGGTTTTTAAAATCTGCTGAGAAACTTGAAGCAAAACGTAACTGTGTAGACTCTGAAAAAGAATAACCGTTATATTGACGACCTGTAGAAGCAAATAAGCCATTAATACTCTGAGGTCTATCACCATTTACGAAAGCATAATCACCTTGTGCATCCTGTATCGTTGGTTCAGATCCTAAATAATCAAATACCTGTGAAGAATAATTAGCTGTTGTAGGATTTAATTCGCTTCTCTCATAAGTTACAGCGCTTCTTCTTGGCCCTAAATATTCATAATATTGTTTATTTTGGATAGGATCATAACTCAACTGATAACCAGTCGATGTATCAACCGTAAAGTTATATTTTCCTTGATATCCATAATTAAAGATTTTATCCTTATGCGTATCGTCTTGTGTTTTAATCTTTTGTTTTTCGTAACTTGCCAAGAAGGTAAAATATGCATTAGTAATTAATGCCTGAGATTTTTCTTTTTCGGTACCTGTTTGGTTAGCTCCAAATTTTTGATTAATTCTAGCGTATGTTCTCCAGGTAGTACCAATTGTTTGAGGATTGTTTTGAGGGTTGAATAATGAATAAACATAAGTAAAATCATGTCTGTTTCCGTAATCAAAAGCTCCACCAATTGCTAAATTAGTATTAGGCGCTAACTGAATTTTAATGTTACCATTTAACTGAATAGAACGATTTGCAACATTTTGACGCACTGCTGTTTGAGTCATATCAGACTTAGTGATATAATCTAACTCTCTAAAAAACACATCATCATTACCAACTGTAACAACACGTAAAGGTGTTTTTTCCAACTGAGTTAGTTTATCGTCATTCAATTTCCACATTTTAACATAAGAAGGATCAGGATCTTTTTCATAAGTTCCTTGACCAGATAAGAAAAATCCTATAATTGGTTTCTTTTGTCCGGTTGAATCTCTTTTTTGATAAATAGGTCCTGTTAAAGAAAAACCTAAAGAGTTGTAACCATACTTATCCGTTAATTGAGAAGAAATTAATTCAACTCCACCTGCCAATTTACTTTGAGGACCACGTGTTGTTACAGAAATAATCCCTGAAGTAGCATCACCATACTGAGCTGGTACACCACCGGTAATAATATTTAACTGTTCAACACCTTGTTGAGGAACACCTAAACTACCAATTACTTTAACACCATCTACAAAATAAATAGTAGAAGAAGTACGACCTCCTCGAACGCTTAATGCTCCACCTTCATCTGCCTGATATACCCCCGCTGCAGTAGAAACAACAGAATTAACATCTTTAGTAGCCATATTTTGATACTCTTCACGAGTTACTGTACCTCCGGATTTCATGTCACCATCAATTAATGGTTCCTGATATTCATAAACAACCACCTCATCCAATTTCACACCTTCACCATTTGTTAACTCGATGGTAACATAAGCTGTTTTAGACTCTCCTACCACAACTCCGTTTTGTTGTGAAGCTTGGTAACCAACATAAACACCTTTCACATCATATTTACCCGGTGATAAAGGCTTAATAACCGCCACACCATCCATATCAGTAGTAGCTACCCCTACTTGCACACCGCCTTGATAAGCTACAACATTTGCAAATGGGATTGTTTCTCCGTTTCCTTTATCTTTTAATGTTACTTTGATGGCACCGCCACCATTTTGGGCTATTAAAGAAGCGCCAGCAAATAAAAGAGACACGATTGAAAAGTAAATTTTTCTTAACATATTGATAGTTTTTTAATTACGTTCGATTTGTACGAGCGGATAAATATATAAATGATAGGTAACTACTGCAAATTTTTCTACTCATTTTTTGTAATATTCTGATTATGTGCGTGTTATTTTCCAAATTTTTTATGTTAAAGGCTATTAAAACTTAACAAGAATTAACACAAATTTATAAATAACAAACCTTAACAAATTGGAGTTCTATTAAATGGGGCTACTAAATTGATAAGTGGTGGGTTTTTAGGAATAAGTGGTAAAAAATATAGAAAGACGATACAGTTTATAAACCTATTATGGTCTGATATACTAAAAAAATCCAGATCAATTCTGTTGCTCTTTTGATACTTTTTCTTTTGGTTGTTTTGAGCCTTTACTTCTTTTTTTCTGAAACAATCGTTGAAAAAACGGTTCACGTTTGTGAGCATTATTTCTAATGGCTTTTCCTTTGCTTCGTTTCATTCTTTTACGAACTTCTTTAGTTTGAATTCGTTTGTGATGATTGCGGATTTTTTTTTCTTCAGCCCGTTTATTTCTTCGATCTTCTTTCCACTTTCTTTTATCTTCTTTGCGTTGTTTTCTTTTGCTTTTTATCGACTGTTCTTTTTTAGGAGGACCTCCGCCTTCTTGCGCTATACATATACCGTGAAGAATTGAAAAAGTAATTAATACTAAAAATATTCTTAAAAACATAATGTAATATTTTTCAAATTTAATATAACGTTTAGCGGCCTATTATTTTCCTTTATAATGAATAACTTCTACCCCAAATTTTCTTAAAAAATCAACCCCTTCATCAGAAGGAATTCTTTTATATTCGGCGTAACTATTTTTGTAATAGACTCTCTTGATTCCCATTGTATAAATTACTCTAGCACAGGCAATACATGGCGATAAAGTAACATACAAAGTAGAACCATCAATAGTTGTGTTGTTTTTAACCGCATACAAAATAGCATTCTGTTCGGCATGAAGCGCTAAAGAGCAACTCCCTTTGCTATCACGAGCACAGCCATGCTCTGGCCATTCTTGATCGCAATTATGCGTACCTGCTGGCGGACCATTATAGCCAAGAGACACAATACGTGTATCTTTAGTTAAAACTGCTCCAACCTGAGCTTTTACGCAATGTGAGCGTAAAGCTAGCTTTTCAGCCAACTCCATATATATTTCTTCGTAACTAGGTTTGCTCATAATGCGAAAGTAATTATATAATGCAAAAAGGCAAAGAAAACACAATGGTTTTACTTTGCCTTTTAACTATTTGTAAGAATGATTATTTAGCTAATAACGTTTTTCCCATACGTTTACGCTCGTTTTCATCTAAGTAGATTTTACGTAAACGAATAAACGATGGAGTAATTTCAACATACTCATCACCTTGGATGTATTCCATAGCTTCTTCTAAACTGAAGTTAATTTTAGGAACAATACGCATTTTTTCATCAGTTCCAGATGCACGCATGTTAGTTAATTGCTTCTCAGTACAGATATTTACTACTAAATCATCAGGACGGATATGCTCACCAATTACCATACCTGGGTAAATTTCGTCACCTGCTTCAACGAAGAACTTACCACGATCTTGTAATTTATCAATAGAATAAGCTACTGCAGTTCCTTTATCTTTAGAAATTAATACACCTGCAATACGGCTTGGGATTGGACCTTTCCATGGTTCATAATCTTTGAAACGGTGAGCCATAATAGCCTCACCAGCTGTAGCTGTTAAAACGTTATTACGTAAACCGATAATACCACGGGAAGGGATTTCGAACTCAATGTGAGTTAAATCTCCTTTAGCTTCCATGATTAATAAATTTCCTTTACGTTGAGTTACTAAGTCAATTACTTTAGAAGCTGATTCTTGAGGAACATCTACTGTTAACACCTCAATTGGTTCACATTTTTGACCATCAATTTCTTTTACAATAACTTGTGGCTGACCTAATTGTAACTCATACCCCTCACGACGCATCGTTTCAATTAATACAGATAAGTGAAGAATACCACGACCAAATACTAAATAAGAATCAGGTGAAGATGTTTCTTCAACACGCATTGCTAAGTTTTTCTCTAATTCTTTGTATAAACGATCACGTAAGTGACGAGAAGTAACAAATTTACCATCTTTACCAAAGAAAGGAGAGTTGTTAATTGTAAACAACATACTCATTGTTGGTTCATCAATTTTCATCGTTGGCATTGCTTCAGGATTTTCGAAATCAGCAACTGTATCACCAATTTCAAAACCTTCAATACCAGTAAAAGCACAAATATCACCTGTTTGAACTTGAGTCACTTTTACTTTACCTAAACCTTCAAATACGAATAATTCTTTAATACGAGATTTTTGAATACTACCATCACGTTTTACAACGCTCACTGGCATATTTTCTTTAATAATTCCTCTATAAACACGTCCTACCGCAATACGACCAATGAAAGAAGAATAATCTAAAGAAGTAATTTGAATTTGTAAAGTTCCTTCACGCTCAGGAGCTGTAGGGATTTTTTCTAAGATTGTATCTAATAAATAAGTAACATCCGTTGTTGGAGTTTTGTAATCAGGACCCATCCAACCATTTTTACTTGAGCCGTATACTGTTGGGAAGTCTAATTGATCTTCAGTAGCATCTAAGTTAAAGAATAAATCAAATACGTTATCATGAACTTCTTCAGGACGACAGTTTGGTTTATCCACTTTATTAATTACTACGATAGCTTTTTTTCCAGCAGCGATTGCTTTTTGAGTCACAAAACGTGTTTGAGGCATAGGCCCTTCAAAAGCATCTACTAATAAAATTACACCATCCGCCATGTTTAATGTACGTTCAACTTCTCCACCAAAGTCAGCATGGCCTGGTGTGTCAATGATGTTAATTTTTGTTCCTTTATAAGTAACTGATACGTTTTTAGCTAAAATAGTAATACCACGCTCACGCTCTAAGTCGTTATTATCAAGGATTAACTCACCTGATGCTTGATTTTCTCTAAATAAATTACATTGGTGTAAAATTTTATCTACTAATGTTGTTTTCCCGTGATCGACATGGGCAATGATGGCAATGTTTCTAATTTCTGACATGGTATATTTTAATAAGGGCGCAAAAGTAGTGCTTTTTAAGTCAGAAAACAATTTATCTTGTTGAAAATGTAGCATTTGGCATTAAATAATCATTAAAATAAGGTAAATATTTGAAATATTAACCACATAGCCACATAGAAAAAGTAGTAGTTTAAAGGTTTAGATAGAAAACACGTTTTTTCACATAGTTGAACTATGTAAAGCTAAGCTTCCTTAACCCTTCTTAAATCAAAACAAACTATGTTTCTATGTGGTTAAAAATCTTTACAAACAAAAATGTCTAATGCAATTACAAATTGTTATGTTAATTTTGGAGGATACAAATTGAACTTGCCAAATTCTTTTAAATATCTATTATTCTGCTTAACAATTATTGTTGGCGTGATATTTTTTTCATGCGAAACACCGGAAAGAAAAACAACGTCAACAGAAATTAAAAAAGATACTTTATTGTATTTGAATCATTCTGACTCAGCAAAATATGTTGGAATCAATACTTGTAAATTGTGTCATCAAGATATTTATAACACTTACATTAAAACAGGAATGGGCAAATCGTTTGATGTTGCCTCAAAAATTAAATCATCCGCTGATTATCATAACTCAGTAATTTACGATAAGATTGGTGATTTTTACTACAAAGCATTTTGGCAAAATGATAGTTTGCGTTTTTTAGAATACCGTTTGCAAGGGAAAGATACTATTTACAAACGTCAGGAAACCGTTGATTTTATTGTTGGTTCGGGACAACATACCAATTCTCACATACAATCAGTGAATGGATACTTGAATCAAATGCCGATGACTTTTTATACACAAAAACAAAAATGGGATTTACCTCCGGGTTTTGAAGATGGCCATAATAGCCGATTTATGCGTAAGATTGGGTTAGAGTGCATGAGTTGCCACAACAACTATCCGGAATTTGTATTAGGCTCTGAAAATAAATTTACTGCGGTTCCTGAGGGTATTAATTGTGAGCGTTGTCACGGGCCAGGAAGTATTCACGTTGCTGAACGACAAACTGGAAGCAGAATTGATACGTCTAAATATATTGATTATAGCATCGTAAATCCCGCTAAACTAAGCATCGATGCTCAATTTGACATTTGCCAACGATGCCATTTACAAGGTAACACTGTTTTAAAAGAAGGGAAATCATTTTATGATTTTAAACCAGGCATGAAGCTGAGTGATTACATGACAGTGTTTTTGCCAAAATATAAAAATGCGGATGATGAATTTATTATGGCTTCACATGCTGATAGATTAAAACAAAGTGCTTGCTTTATAAAGTCAATTGAAAAGACAACATCCCCCGCCTTTCAGGCATCCCCTTCAAAGGGGGAAAGAGCAACTGCCACTCAAAAGCTAAAACCATATAAAGATGCGATGACTTGTGTGACCTGTCATAATCCCCATGTGAGTGTGAGAGAAACAAATCCTAATGTGTTTAATGATGCTTGTAACTCATGTCATAACGTAAATGGAAAATCAAAAATAAATTGTAGTAAAAAAGGAATTACAAAAATCTCAAACTGTGTGAGTTGTCATATGCCAAAATCGGGGTCTATCGACATACCACATGTAACGGTTCACGATCATTACATTCGCAAACCAATAACAAACACTGATAAAAAAGGCATCAAAGAATTTATTGGCTTATACGCGATTAATGAGAAAAATCCCAACTCCATTACCAAAGCAAGGGCTTATTTAAATCAGTATGAAAAATTTGAAAATAAGGCTGCTTATTTAGATAGTGCATCAACTTATTTAAAAGATAAAACTGAAGCTGATGTCAAGGCAAATCTAGAGCCGTTAGTGCAATTATATTTTATTAAAAATGATTTTAATAAAATTGTGAATTACACAAATAAACTTGGCGACCAAACTATTTTAAATACTTTACTAATTAAAAAATCATACTCTAATAACCATGCTTGGACAAGCTACCGTATTGGTGAAGCCTTTTATAATTTAAGTGATTTACAACGAGCGATTAATTATTACAAAAAAGCAGTTGACTTAGCTCCATTTGTTTTAGATTTTAAGAATAAATATGGCTCTGCTTTAGCAGCTAAAGGATTATTCTCAAATGCAGAAAAAGAATTTACGGAAATTTTGAAAGAGAATCCAAAACACATTTCTGCACTCACAAATTTAGGTTATGTAAAATTATCACAAGGAAATGTAAAAGAAGCAGAGCAGTTATACTTTAAAGCTTTATCTCTTGACCCTGATTATGAAGCGCTATTATTAAATATTGCTGGATTGTGTGCATATAAAAAAGATTTTAAACAAGCAGAGATGTATTTAAATAAAATCACAAAACGTAACCCAAATAATATAAAAGCTAAACAAGCGTTAGCTCAAATTAAACAAATGCTTTAAAATGGCTACTATTAAATCTACTTCATATTCGATATATATTGGTGAAAAAAGTTTTGAAGCGCTCAATACTTTTTTAACTAAAAACACTTACAGTAACTATTACATCATTTGTGATGAACATACTTTTGAGTTTTGTTTGCCAACATTATTATTTCATGCTCCAATATTAAATGAAGCTGAGATAATAGAACTAGAAAGTGGAGAAGACAAAAAAACATTAGAAACTTGCTTACAAGTTTGGGGAGCATTAACTGATACAGGTGCTGATAAAAAAAGTTTAATCATCAATTTAGGCGGAGGTGTTATTAGTGATTTAGGTGGCTTTGTGGCCTCTACATTTAAAAGAGGGATTGATTGCATAAATATTCCAACAACCTTATTAAGTATGGTAGACGCCAGTGTTGGCGGAAAAACAGGTGTTGATTTTGAAGGCATTAAAAATCATATTGGAACAACAAGTGAGCCAAAAGGTATTTTTATAAATCCGGTTTTTTTGGAAACTTTATCAGAAAGGCAAATAAAAAATGGTTATGCCGAAATCATTAAAATTGCATTAATAGCTGATGCTGATTTTTGGAAAGAATTAAAAAAATTAAAGTCAGTAAAAGAATTTAGCTCTGAAAAAGTAATTACAAAAGCCATTCAATTAAAAAATAGTATCGTCAAAAAAGATTTATACGAAAACGATTTACGTAAATCATTAAACTTTGGTCATAATATTGGCCATGCTTTAGAAAGTGCGCTCATTAATCAACAAAAAGACATATTACATGGCGAAGCCGTGGCTGCAGGCATGATTATGGAAGCTGAAATTGCACAATTTTTAAAAAGAATTTCAGCGAAAGAATGCAAAGAAATAAGAGATTACATTTCTTCGATTTATATTAAAATTAAAATTACTAAAGAAACTGAAACGCAATTATTAAAATATATTCTTCATGATAAAAAAAATATTGGAGATAATTTGTGCTTTGCCTTACCTAAAGAAATAGGTGCTTATGAATTATACTGTGGCGTTG
>JAEUTR010000142.1 GCA_016787365.1 Bacteroidia bacterium | reverse complement strand
ATACATTTGATCAAAATCGTTTTTTTGCAGGTTTTGGTTATCAAATTGGTAAAAATAGTTCAGTACATTTAGGTTATATGAATATCTATCAACAGTTAGCTTCTGGTAATAAATATAGTGAAAGTCATTGTTTAAGATTATTTGTCTATCATAATATAGATTTTAGAAAAGAAAAAAATTAAATATGTCAACCGAAACAAAAAATACCTTATTCCCCGTTTTTTTAAAACTCGAAAATTTTCGCGTGTTGATAGTTGGTGGAGGAAAAGTAGGTCTTGAAAAAGTAACGGCTGTTTTAAATAATAGCCCTGCTACTAAAATAACATTGGTTGCAACTCACGTTTCCGAAGAAATAAAGGCGGTTCAATTACAATTTCCCAATTTAATTATACATCAGCGTTCTTTTATCGAAGCAGATTTAAATGAAATTGATTTGGCGATTGTTGCTATTAATAATAAAGAAACAAGTTTAGAAATAAAAAAATTAGCGCAACAAAAACATATTTTGGCAAACGTGGCTGATACGCCTGATCAATGCGATTTTTATTTAGGCTCGATAGTTCAGAAAGGGAATGTGAAAATTGCCGTTTCTACAAATGGTAAATCGCCAACTTTGGCAAAACGTATCAGAGAAACATTTGAAGAATTTTTTCCTGATGAGATTAACGAGTCATTAGATAACTTAACAAAAGTACGTGGATATTTAGCCGGAGACTTTACAGAAAAAGTAAAACAATTAAATACAATTACTTCAGTTTTAGCCGCCAATCCTGAAAAATTAAAAGAAACAACCATTAGTAAAAAACGTATCTGGACTTATAGTTTATCAATTCCGCTATTATTAATTTTAGGTTATTTATTATGCCATTTTTTGCCTCCCGATATTTTAGGAGGTTATGCTTATCAGATAACCCAAACGGTTGATTCTTCCATTTTCTTGTATATTTTGGCAGGGTTTACAGCTCAAATGATTGATGGTGCTCTAGGAATGGCTTACGGCGTAACAGCCACGACTTTTTTATTGTCTTTTGGTATTACACCTGCTGCATCTAGTGCCAGTGTGCATGCATCAGAAGTTTTTACAAGTGGCGTATCAGGGTTGATGCATTTAAAGTTCGGAAACGTCAATAATAAATTATTTAAAAGTTTATTAATTCCCGGAGTAATTGGAGCAATACTAGGTGCGTATATTTTATCGTCGTTTGAACAGTATAATTATATTATCAAGCCATTGGTATCAGGATACACATTAATTTTAGGAGTAGTGATTGTATTTAAAGCATTACGAAAAGATAAAATCAGACAACGTATCAAACGTATTTTTCCATTAGCAATGGTTGGAGGTTTTTTAGACTCTATTGGCGGAGGTGGATGGGGTCCGATAGTTTCTTCCACTTTAATAGCAAGAGGAAGAAATCCAAGATATACTATTGGTTCGGTGAATCTCGCAGAATTTTTTATTGCACTTTCCAGTTCATTAACTTTTGTAACTATTATAGGATTAACGCATTGGATGATCATAGCAGGATTAATTATTGGAGGAGTAATAGCTGCTCCTATTGCAGCCTATTTAGCAAATAAAATTCCAACTAAAAGTATTATGATACTCGTGGGTATCGTAGTAATTATATTAAGTTTAAAACGATTATTTTTTTAGGAAATGACAAATAAGAGAATTATTTTTTTGTACACTCCTGCATACGTTAGTAATAGTGCGGTAGGTTTTGGCAATTCGGTGCGAACCGCCTTTCTTTTAGATTGCGCGGGGTAAAAGGTGGTTGGCGAATTGCCTTGAATTTTTGTTTCTTTTTTTTCAAGAAAAAAGAAAAGTAAAAGCATAAAATAAATAAAATTAAAATATGATAACAACAGACATAGCCATAGTAGGCGCAGGACCAGTAGCATTATTTGCCATTTTTGAAGCAGGACTTTTAAAAATGAGATGCCATTTAATTGATTATTTGCCTCAGGTAGGAGGGCAGCTTTCTGAAATCTATCCCAAAAAACCAATATATGATATACCGGGATTTCCAAGTGTATTAGCTCAGGAATTGGTAGATAATTTAGTAAAACAGGCTGAACCATTTAATCCAACTTATACGCTTGGTGAGCGTATCGAATCACTAGAAAAAATCGGTGAACGTGATTTTATTTTAACCACTAACATGGGAACAAAAATTAGTTCTAAAGTAGTTGTTATTGCAGGTGGTTTAGGATGTTTTGAACCTCGTAAGCCGGAAGTTGAAAATTTAGTGCAATTCGAAAACGGAAAAGGAGTTAGTTATATGGTATTAGATCCTGAAACTTACAGAGATAAAAATATCGTGATAGCCGGAGGAGGAGATAGTGCATTAGATTGGACTATTTTTTTAGCTAATGTGGCTAAAAAAGTAACGTTGGTTCATAGAAGTGAATCATTCAGAGGAGCTCCGGATAGTGTCAACAAAGTAATGGCATTAGCTGATGAAGGAAAAATTAATTTATTATTGAATACCAATTTAACTAAAGTAAGTGGCGATACAGTTTTACAAAATGTAACAGTTGTTGATTCAAAAACTAAAGAAGAAAGGGTTATTGAAGCAGATAATTTAATTCCTTTATTTGGGTTAAGTCCAAAATTAGGACCAATTGAAAACTGGGGATTGAATATTGATAAAAATGCGATAGAGGTAAATACCGATGATTATTCAACTAATATTGAAGGCGTTTATGCTATAGGAGATATTAATACTTATAAGAATAAATTAAAACTGATTTTATGTGGTTTTCATGAGGCAGCTTTAATGGCTCACAGCGCTTATAAATATACTAATCCGGGAGTTAAATATACCATGAAATATACGACAGTTAACGGTGTAAATTCGTTCTAAATCCTTTATCTTTACAAGACTATAAACTCAATATAATGAAGATAAATATTAAAAGACTGAATGACGATTTTCATATGGAAGCTTCCAACGAAGACGGGAATATTTTGCATATGGATGGTTCGCCGGATATTGGTGGACAAGGAAAAGGTATGCGTCCTATGCAACTACTTTTAGCAGCGGTTGGAGGGTGTAGTGCTATTGATGTGATTTTGATTTTAAAAAAACAGAAACAAGTTATTGAATCTTTTGAAGTTGAAGTTGATGGAGAGCGTGAAAAGATTGAAGATTATTCATTGTTCAGAGAGATTTGTTTAAATTTTAAAATAAAAGGTAATGTGGATTTAGATAAAGCAGAGCGTGCTGTTAAACTTTCAATGGAAAAGTATTGTTCTGTTTCTAAAACTTTAGAACCAACTGCTAAAATCACTTATAAAGTAACATTAAATTAATTGTCAGTTCGAGCGTAGTCGAGAACAAACAAACACATTATGGAAAACAAACAATTTGAAACACAAGCAATAAGAGCGCAATTAGAGCGTACCGATTATAACGAACACTCATCACCTGTTTTTTTAACGTCTAGTTTTGTGTTTGATACAGCCGAAGAAATGCGAGCTGCCTTTAATGAAGAGTCGGATGATTTTATTTATTCTCGTTATGTAAATCCAAATACAAATGAATTTATCAATAAAGTATGTTTGTTAGAAGGTGCCGAAGCAGGATTTGCAACAGCATCCGGAATGGCAGCTATCTTTACAACCTTTATGTCACTTTTAAAATCAGGAGATCACGTAGTGTCTTGTTCTTCTGTATTTGGAGCTACACATGCAGTCTTTACAAAATATTTTCCTAAATGGAATATTTCGTATTCATATTTTAATACCAATAGTGTAAACGAGATTGAAAAATTAATTAAACCAGAGACCAAATTTATTTATTTAGAAACGCCTACTAATCCCGCTATTGAATTAATTGATTTGGAATTAGTGTCTAGAGTTGCTAAAAAACATAATGTGTTGTTAATAGTAGATAATTGTTTTGCAACGCCATACTTGCAAAATCCTATTAAACAAGGCGCTGATTTAGTGATTCATTCAGCAACAAAATACATGGACGGTCAAGGTCGTGTACTTGGCGGAATTGTTGTGGGTAAAAAGGAATTGGTTCATGATATTTATTTATTTGGACGTTTAACAGGTCCATCGATGAGTCCGTTTAACGCATGGGTGTTGAGCAAGAGTTTAGAAACCTTGGCATTACGTATGGACAGACATTGTGATAACGCCTTGTATATTGCTCAAAAATTGGAAGGGCATGCGCAATTAGAAAATGTATCTTATCCATTTTTGCCATCGCATCCTCATCATACCATTGCTAAAAAACAAATGAAAGCAGGCGGTGGTATTATTACTATTACAGTGAAAGGTGGTTATGATGCCGCTAAGAAATTCTTGGATAAATTACAAATGATAAAAATTTCACCAAACTTAGGAGATGCAAGAAGTATTGTAACTCATCCTGCTTCATCTACACATTGTAAGTTAAGTGAAGAAGAACGTTTAAAAGTAGGTATCACACCAGGATTAATTCGTGTGTCTATCGGATTAGAAAATAAAGAAGATATTTTAAATGATTTATTAAATGCTTTGAAGTAACCATATAAGCAACATCGCACACTTCGAGAACCTCAGTGTCCGATGGCTGAGGCTCTCGAAGCCGGAGGAAATGGTTAAATATAAAAAATGAACAACATTAAAGAACTCATAAACAATAAATCACCCGAAGAAGCTCTTGCATTATTAGCTCAAGAGTTTCCTGGAAAGGTTGTGTTTTCAACTAGTTTAGGCTATGAAGATCAGGTGATTTCTCATTTTATTTTCTCTAATAAATTACCTATCGAAGTTTTTACTTTGGACACAGGTCGTTTGTTTAACGAAACCTATTCTGTTTTAAATAGCACATTAGAACGATATAAAACACCAATCAAGGTTTTATACCCTCAAACAGATGCCATCGAAAAATTAGTTTCCGAGAAAGGGCCAATTAGTTTTTATGAAAGTTTAGAGAACAGAAAAGAATGTTGTTATATCCGAAAAGTAGAACCATTAAAGCGTGCTTTAAAAGGGAAGTCTATTTGGATCACCGGAATTAGAGCGGAGCAATCTGATAATAGACATGACATGCCGAATTTAGAATGGGACGAAGCCAATCAGATTGTAAAGTTTCATCCGATTTTAAATTGGACATTAGAAGAGGTAAAAGCTTATATATTTAAACACAATATTCCTTACAACTCATTGCATGATAAAGGCTTTGTAAGCATTGGTTGCGCACCTTGTACCAGAGCTATTAAAGAAGGAGAAGATTTTAGAGCAGGCCGATGGTGGTGGGAACAAAATGATAAAAAAGAATGTGGATTGCATAGTAAGTAAGAGACAGAAGAGAGACAAGACAAAAGAGACTGAAGAGAAGTATAAGATTATAAATTAATAAAGTAAGGTCATGCTGAACTTGATTCAGCATCTTATAGGACCCTGAATCAAGTTCAGGGAGACTAAACAAAAAAGAAATTATGAAGAACAAAGATTATTTAGATGAATTAGAAGCAGAAGCTATTTACATTCTGCGTGAAGTAGCCGGACAATTTGATAGACCTGCTTTATTATTTAGTGGAGGCAAGGATAGTATTTGCTTGGTGCATCTGGCATTAAAGGCATTTCGTCCGGGTAAATTCCCTTTCCCTTTAGTGCACGTTGATACAGGACATAACTTTGAAGAAGCTATTACTTACCGTGATAATTTAGCTAAAAAAATAGATGAAAAGTTAATTGTACGTTATGTAGAAGATACCATTAAAGCAAAAAAATTGCAAGATGGTAAAGGTAAATTTCCAAGCCGTAATGGATTGCAAACGTATACATTATTGGATGTGATTGAAGAATTTGAATTTGATGCTTGTATTGGCGGCGCTCGAAGAGATGAAGAAAAAGCAAGAGCTAAAGAACGTATCTTTTCAGTAAGAGATGAATTCGGGCAATGGGATCCAAAAATGCAACGTCCTGAATTGTGGAATATTTACAACGGTAAAATTAATAAAGGAGAAAATGTACGTGTGTTTCCTATTTCTAATTGGACAGAGTTAGATGTATGGAATTATATTAAACGAGAAAACATTGAATTGCCATCTATTTATTTCACGCATGAACGCGAATGTATTTTAACTGAAAATGGTCAGTTAATGAATACCAATGAATTTGTACAACGCGAAGACTCAGATGTTATTGTTACTAAAAAAGTACGATACAGAACAGTAGGAGATATGACTTGTACAGCAGCTGTTGAAAGTGAAGCTTACACCGTTGATGATATTATTGCAGAATTAAAAGAAGCTAAAATTAGTGAACGTGGTGCTACACGTATGGATGATAGAGTAAGTGAAGCGGCAATGGAAGACAGAAAAAAAGGAGGATATTTTTAAGGGACAGAAAAGACAAAAGGGATTGAAGGGACGAAAGAGATAAAATTTGAAAATAAGATTTGTCACTTCGAGCGTAGTCGAGAAGCGAAGGGGTAATTAATACATACACAACAAAATTATTAAAATGGATTTATTAAGATTTTTTACAGCAGGAAACGTAGATGACGGAAAGAGTACACTCATCGGTCGTTTATTATACGATAGTAATTCTATCTCAACAGATATTATTGAAACATTAACCCGTCAAAGTAAAACAACAGGTGTTAATACAGATATTGATTTAGCTTTATTAACGGATGGTTTAAGAGCTGAACGCGAACAAGGAATTACCATTGATGTAGCCTATAAATATTTCAGTACCGATAAACGTAAATTTATTATTGCAGATACGCCCGGTCATATACAATACACACGTAATATGTTTACGGGAGCATCAAATGCAAACCTGGCAATTATTTTAGTAGATGCGCGTAACGGTATTACTGATCAAACAAAACGTCATACAATCATCTCATCTATTTTAGGAATCCCACATGTATTGGTATGTATCAATAAAATGGATTTGGTGGATTATTCGGAAGAGAAGTATACCCAAATAGAAAATGAGTACCTGACTTTTGCAAAACAATTAAATTTAAAAGATATTGCTTTTATTCCTGCAAGTGCTTTAGCCGGAGATAATGTGGTAACTAAATCAGACAATATGACTTGGTATAAAGGCAAACCTTTATTAGAGTTCTTAGAAACCGTTGAAATAGCAGAAGCAAAACAAACGGATGTATCTCGTTTTCAGGTGCAATATGTAATTCGTCCTCAAACCGATGAATTGCATGATTATCGTGGCTTTGCGGGTAGAGTAGTGAGTGGAACTTATAAAAAAGGTCAAAAGGTTACAGTTTTGCCGTCGGGTATTGAAACCGTTATTGATAAAATAGAAGTGAATCAACAAGAAGTGGATGTAGCAGAAACAAATACACCGGTTGTTTTACACTTAAAAGATGATGTGGATATTAGCAGAGGCAATTCAATTGTTCCATCGGAACATTTACCTAAAACCGAAAAAGAAGTGACGGCTACAATTTGCTGGATGGATAATGCAGCTTATATACCTGGTCAAAAAATACTATTGCAACAAAATAGTTTTAGAACAAAAGCAGTTGTGAAAGAAGTGATTAGTAAAATTGATATTCATTCATTTAAAGCCTTGGATAGTGATGGGGCTATGAAATTAAATGATATTTGTAAAGTGTTAATTAAAACTGCAGAACCCATAAGTTTTGATAGTTATTTAGATAACAGAAATTCGGGTTCTTTTATTTTAATTAATGAAAATACAAACAACACGATAGCTGCAGGTACCATAGACTAAATAGTATGACGGATAAAGAATTTATTAACGAACTGTTTGATGCACACAGCAATAAAACAAATTTACCTTCTCCGTTTTTGGTACAGGATTTTATTGATACACTTTTGTCGGTTTTATTTCCGGCATACAGCGATAAGGCATTTCCAAGTAAGGATGAATTAAGTTCCGAATTTTTTAAAAGTAAACAACAACTATTAAATGCGTTATTGTTTGTTGAATCTTTTATGGAAGAAGATACAGAAAAGGTAATTAATTCATTTTATGAAGAGCTTGCTAATTTGTACCAGCAGTTATTAAAAGATGCAGAGGCAATAGAAGCAGGAGATCCGGCAGCAAAAAACAGAGATGAAGTTATTCGTTCTTATCCTGGGTTTTATGCTATATCTATTTATAGGGTAGCTAATTTGCTTCATCAGTTAAAAGTTCCTTTCATTCCCCGTATTTTAACAGAAATAGCACATAGTAAAACAGGCATAGATATTCATCCGGCAGCAACTATTGGTCATAGTTTTTTTATCGATCATGGTACCGGTGTTGTTATAGGCGAAACAACTCATATAGGTAATCATGTTAAATTATACCAAGGTGTTACACTTGGCGCTTTAAGTGTAAATAAAAATATGGCGGAAACAAAACGACATCCAACCATCGAAGATGATGTGGTGATTTATGCGGGAGCTACCATACTTGGTGGTAAAACGGTAATAGGCCATCATTCAACTATTGGTGGTAATGTTTGGTTAACCGAAAGTGTTCCGCCACATACAACAGTATATCATAAACCTCAATTAAATGTTGAACATTCAAAATAAATTATGGCTACTCTTTTAGATTTTATAGGTAATACACCTTTAGTAGAATTAAATGTTCTCAATAAAAACAAAAACGTTAAACTACTCGCAAAGCTCGAAGGCCATAATCCGGGAGGAAGCGTAAAAGACAGAGCCGCTTTTGGTTTAATTAAAGGAGCTATTGATAGAGGTGACATTAAGCCAGGCATGAAATTAATTGAAGCAACGAGTGGTAATACCGGCATAGCACTAGCCATGATTGCAAGATTGATGAACGTGGATATTGAATTGGTAATGCCCGAAAATTCAACCAGAGAGCGAGTATTAACCATGAAAGCTTTTGGTGCTACTGTTACTTTAACTTCCGAAAGTGTTGGTATGGAAGGCGCTATTGATTACGCACATCATAAAGTAAAAGAAGGTGGTTATTTCATGTTGAATCAATTTGCTAATGAGGATAATCCAAATATGCATTACAAAACAACCGGACCTGAAATTTACAGAGATACTGAAGGAAAGATCACTCATTTTGTTTCTGCCATGGGAACTACAGGAACCATTATGGGAGTTTCTAAATATTTAAAAGAACAAAACCCACATATTCAAATTATTGGGGCACAGCCAAAAGATGGCGCTAAAATTCCGGGTATTCGTAAATGGCCGGTTGAATATTTGCCAAAAATATTTGATGCCAAGCGAGTAGATACAATTATGGAAGTTTCGGAACAGGAAGCAAAAACAATGGCACAACGTTTAGCAAAAGAAGAAGGCGTTTTTGGCGGAATGAGCAGCGGTGGGGCAGTGGCAGCTGGTTTAAAGCTGATTGAAACATTAAGCGAAGGTGTGGTAGTTTGTATTATTTGTGATAGAGGTGATAAATACCTTTCTACGGATTTATTTGAATAAATCCTTTACAGGAAAAGGCTATTTTATTTCTAAAAATATTTTACATTTACCTGCAAAATTTACATCCTATGGAATTAATAACCACTTACATCTGCAAA
>JAEUTR010000116.1 GCA_016787365.1 Bacteroidia bacterium | reverse complement strand
AGTAAAAAGGTAAAAAAAGCTACTGTTACAAAAACAGTTAAAAAAATTACTAAAAAAGTTGCAGCAAAAAAACCAACCAAAAAAGTGATAGCCAAAAAAACGGTTGTAAAAAAGACTGCGGCAAAAAAAGTAGCTACTGCTAAAAAAACTCCTCTGAAAAAAGCAGTGATTAAAAAAATTGCTAAAAAAACAGCAGTGAAAAAGACTGCCCCTAAAAAAGTAGTAAAACCTGTTGCAGTAAAAAAACAAGCCATAAAAAAAGCTGCTCCGGTAGTTCATAAACAAAAAAGTGATGTTAAGGTAAAACAGCAACCGGTTGTAAAACCTGAGCCTGTTACCAGTGCCGAAAAATTTGTAAAAATTGGGGTTAAAACCAAAAAGCAATTAGTGGTAGTCGCACCACAACCCGTTATCGAAGTTTCTAACTTTCCAAAACATAAAGTAAAAACAATTTTAATTTCTCAACCAAAACCTGAGAATGATAAAAATCCATATTACGACCTGGCAAAAAAATATAATTTAATTGAAACTTTTCGTCAATTTATTAAAATTGAAGGATTGCCGGTTAAAGACTTTAGAACTCAACGCATTGATATTTTAGAACACAAAGCGGTTATTTTAACCAGTAGAATGGCAGTTGATCATTATTTTAGAATGTGTAACGAAATGCGTGTTACAGTTCCTGAATCGATGAAGTATTTTTGTATAAATGAGGCAACTGCATACTATTTGCAAAAGTATATTCAGTACCGTAAACGCAAAATCTTTTTTGGACACCAAACAATTCAGGATTTGGTAGATGTTATTAGAAAAAACAGAGAAGAAAAATTTTTATTACCTGCAGCAGATGTTCATAAAGAACAAATTTGCGATTTTTTAGATGCAATTGATATCAAGTATACAAAGGCAGTAATGTACAGAACGGTGAGCGCCGATTTATCTGATATTAAAAATTTAAATGATTATGATGTTCTGGCTTTCTTTACTCCCGCAGGAATAAATTCTTTAAAATTTAACTTCCCTAATTTTAAGCAGGGTAATACACGTATTGCTTGTTTTGGAGCAGCTACAGCTAATGCATTAAAAAAACATGGCTACCGTTTGGATATTTATGCACCAAATCCAAAAAATCCAAGTATGTCAGGGGCTTTGGATGAATACATTAAAGAAGCAAATAAGCGTTAACCTTTTAGATTGTTATTTGTATTATTGTTCCCCAGTTGTTTTTACCATGTAGAAACATAGGAAATAATGATATAGCAACAAGAGTTTCAAAAAGTAGCATTTTAATAGTCTCTTTGTTTGAAGCGAACTTCAGCCAAAACAATCTCTCCTAAATTATAAAATCTCTGTATCTTGTGGTTAAAAAATACATTACTTTTAACTACACAAAATAGACATCAAAACGCCCCATGAATTTTACCTTTACTAAAATAGAACGTTTATGTAGCAAAAAAGCTATCGACGATTTGTTTGCGAATGGTAAATCAAAGACTCAGTTTCCTCTGAAATTAATATACAAACCCACGGAATTTGAAAGCGCTTTTCCCGCAAGAGCCATGTTTGTGGTTCCAAAAAAAAAACATAAGCGAGCCAATAAACGAAATGCCATTAAACGTAAAATGCGTGAAGTATACCGTTTAAACAAACACACACTTTATCAATCATTACAAACTCAAAAAATAGATATCATGTTTATCTGTCTAAGTAATGAAGAACTGGAATATACAGTAATTGAAAAAAGTATGCTTCAGTTAATGGAAACACTAGTGAAAGTAAATTTTTCTGAAACAAAAAATGAGTAGTTTTATTTTTTAATCTCTTCCAAACTTTTCATTACCTTCTCTTTTAGCTCTTCTTTAAATAAAACGAGCTTATCAAAAATAGCTTTGTCTTGGCAACCTAAAATTTGTGCAGCCAGTATACCAGCATTTTGTGCTGCGTTTACAGCAACAGTTGCTACAGGCACTCCATTAGGCATTTGAACAATAGATAATAAAGAATCCCATCCATCAATTGAGTTACTTGATTTTACTGGAACACCAATAACCGGTAATGGCGTTAAAGAAGCTACCATGCCAGGTAAATGAGCGGCTCCGCCCGCACCGGCAATAATTACTTTTAATCCCCTGTCGTAAGCAGTTTTTGCATAATCAAACATGCGCTCCGGAGTGCGGTGTGCCGATACAATTGTTATTTCATAAGGAATATCTAATTTTTTCAAAAAATCTGCTGCATCATTCATGATTTTTAAATCACTGCTGCTTCCCATTATAATACCTACCATATATTTAATTGTTGAATTATTTAGTTATTGAATTATTGATTGTGAGCTGTCAGTCTGAGCGTAGTCGGAGACTTAACTTACTATCTTAATTAAATCTTTTACTGTAATGGCTTTCTTTTTTGCTAAACTTAAATCGTCGTCTATCACTGTTACATGACCCATTTTGCGGAAAGGCTTAGTTGTTGTTTTACCATACAAATGCACATACACGCCTTTGTATTTTATAGCATCTGTTAAACCTTCGTATTTTGCTGGCCCTTCATGATTTTTTTCTCCTAATAAATTAATCATTACTGCCGGTTTAATAATACTCGTATCTCCTAAAGGTAAATTTAAAATAGCACGTAAATGTTGTTCAAATTGTGAGGTAATATTTCCTTCAATAGTTTGATGTCCACTGTTATGTGGGCGAGGCGCTACTTCATTTACAAGTACTTTGCCATCTTTTGTGACGAATAATTCAACAGCCAATATGCCTACGATATTTAGTTTTTCAGCAATTTTTATTGCTATCTCAGTAGCTTGTTTATCAATATTTTTTTTGATGTTAGCCGGCGAAAATAAAAATTCTACTAAGTTGGCTTCCGGATTAAATTCACATTCTACAGCAGGAAAACATTTGGACTCACCGCTTTCGTTACGGGCAACTATTACCGAAATTTCTTTATCAAAATCCACTAAGCGTTCTAATACACTTGGTGCTTCAAAAGCATGTTCAATTTTATTTGGATGCCCTAATTTTACTACGCCTTTTCCATCGTAACCACCTGTGCGGAGCTTTTGAAAAAACGGAAAAAAATCTTTGTATTTTTCTATCTGGCTTTTATTTTCTACTAAAAAAAAGTCGGGACTGGGAATATCGTTACGTTGGTAAAACATTTTTTGTAATCCTTTATCCTTAATAATTTCAATTACTTCGGGTTGAGGAAATACTTTTTTACCTAGCTTTTGCAAATCTTTCAGAGCCTCTACGTTTACGTTTTCAATTTCAATGGTAATGATATCTTTATCTTTACCAAATTTGTAAACAGTGTCGTAATCTGTTAAACTGCCTTTTGTAAATTCATTGGCAATAGATTTACACGGAGCGTTTGCATCCGGATCTAAACAACAGATATAAAGGTTATAATTAATGGCGCTTTGAATCATCATTCGGCCAAGTTGTCCTCCGCCTAATACGCCTATCTTGATTTTATCGGGTTGAAAATAAGTCACGATTTAAAGGTAAATATTTTTTAGGATTGTACACTACTAAAATATCTAATTAAGGCTTCTCCCGATAGCTATCGGGACGCTCAGCCTGATTTTTGTTATAAAATAAAAAAACCGCCTTTAGCGGTTTCTTTAAATTATTTTGCTGCTTTTTTTGCTGCTTTTTTCGGAGCTGCTTTTTTAGCTGCTGCACCTGCTGCTATTTGTTCGGCTGTTACTGCTTTAGTTTTTTTACGTGGACGAAGGTTACCAAATGAACCTACTTGAATTTTCCCACGTCTTGATCTTTGATCACCTTTTCCCATAATAAATGTTTTTTTAAATTAATGTCCTCAAAAATAGCTTAATTAATGATATTTTCAAACATAAAAATCAAACTATTGTCGATTTTTAATCTATTTAGAAGCGTTTATTCGGATTAAATGGTTTTGTGGGCTTTTCAATCGTGGTAAGTATAGATGTAATTTTCTGTTTGTCGGCCAATAATTTTTTTGCTTCGGTAACATCCAAATCATAACGTAAAGCGGTTTCTATTCTTCCTTTCTGAAATTCAAAGCGAGAGGCAATTTCTTCTTCAATAAATTGTTTAATTTCAGGTTTAAACCTTATTAAGTCATCTTTTTTATTGGATGCCATTTTATTTAGCAAGGCTTCATATTCTGTCTTAATGCTTTCGTAATACTTTTCGTTGCTAGCATCGGATTTTAGTTCTTCCAAAGCAAAATCACTTTGGGTTTTGTAGTTGTAATCTTTGTCTTTTAAGTAAGCGATGAAATCATTATAGTCTGCATCAGAGAGGGATACATTTGTTGCGGTTGCAGAGTATTGCGGATGTTTTAATAAATAATCATTTACAAAAGTAAACACATGATTTTTATTTAATAAAGTAATTAAAATGTTACTGTATTTAATCGGTTCTGTTTTCAAATCAGGTAAAATGCCTGCTCCGTCATAAATGATACGTCCGTTTTTTGTTTTAAAGGCTGTAATTAACGAATCGGGTACTTTGTCAACTCTGCCATCTTCATCTTTGTGAGTATAATCCAAAGCTTGGATACAGCGTCCGCTAGGGATATAGTATTTGGCTACGGTTACTTTTAATTTTGTATTATAGGTTAAGTCTCTCGTTTGTTGAACAAGCCCTTTACCATAAGAACGTTGACCTAAAATAACAGCTCTGTCCAAATCCTGCAATGCTCCCGATACAATTTCGGAAGCTGAAGCAGAATTATTATCTACCAACACAACCAACGGCATTTGAGTATCAATAGGTGAGTATAAAGAAAAGTACTGCTTGTTCCAGTCTTTTACTTTGCCTTTTGTAGAAACTACTTCATTATTTTTTTCTACAAAAAAGTTTACAATATTCACGGCTTCTTGCAATAAACCTCCCGGATTTCCGCGTAAGTCAAAAATCAGCGATTTACAGTTTTTTTCTTTTAGTTTAAGTAAAGCTTCTTTTACTTCTCCGGAACAATTTTCTGTAAAACTCGACAGTTTAATGTATCCTACTTCGGCATTTAGCATGCTGTAATATGGCACGGCCTTTACTTTAATTTCTTCTCTGTTTAAGTTAATTTCAGTTGCTGACGACTGCCCAAGGCGTATAATTTTTAATTTAATAGGTGTTCCCGCCTGTCCTTTTAACATGGTTGTTATGTCTTCGGTTTTTTTGCCTTTTACATTTACGCCATTTACTTCTATAATTTCGTCTCCGGCTCTTAAGCCAGCTTTAAAAGCAGAAAAGCCTTCATAAGGTTCGGTTATTGTAATTTTTTTATCTACATCTTGTATTAATGCACCTATGCCACCATACTCGCCGGTAGTCATATACCTGTAATCTTCAATATCATTTTCAGTATAATAGTTTGTGTATGGATCCAAGGATGCAAGCATAGCTTCAATGCCTGTTTTCATTAATTGTCCGGGTTTTGTTTCGTCAACATACGCAATGTTTAATTCGCGGTAAAGCGTGTTAAACACATCTAGATTTTTTGAAATTTCGAAATAGTCTTGAGAAAAATTAAATGCAAAAACCGATGCAATGCACAAACAAATAATGATAATATATTTTTTCATCAGAAGTAGATTTATTTATTGATACATAAAAATACTGTAAAAATTGCATCAAATTATGCCATTTATAGATTTTTATAAAACAAAAGGATAAATGGCTTGTTAAGTAAATTAACGGCTTTACTAATTAATAGGGTGGTTTCACACATCTGTTACAAATAACTTGCATGGTTTTTGTAAATTTAATATAGAATTCCCGAGTTAATATATGTAAAACTATTAAACTCAAAAACGATGGCTACTCAACAACTCACCATTCCAATGTTTCCTCTTAATATGGTATTATTACCTGGAGAGACGAAGACACTTCATATTTTTGAAGAAAGATATAAGCAATTAGTTTCTGATTGTCTTATCAATGAGGCTCATTTTGGAATACCTTTTCTTCATCAAGCATCTATGGGTGATTATGGTATTGAAGTAAAGATTAACAATGTGATTAAAAAATACGAAAATGGAGAAATGGATATTTCTATTGAAGGTGTTCGTGTTTTTAAGTTAGTTGAATTTTCGAAGGTATTACCTCCAAAATTATATGGCGCAGGAGTTATACAATACGAAGAGGAAATTTTTGAAAAACCTTCACATGTATTACAGGAACTTACAAAAGAGTATATGTGGATTTCTCAGCAAAATACAATTCCTGTGGATGCGTTTGACCATTCTAATGTATATGGCATTGCCCGTTTATTGGATTTATCTTCGCTGGAAAAATATGAATTACTAAAGTTAAATACAGCGCTTAAAAAAGAAGACTATTTAAAGCCTAAAATAAAATTGTTTATTCATTTAATAAAAACCGAAACAGAATTAAAATCAAAGTTTGTATTAAACTAAAGTTAATATTTATTACTGTTTATTGTTCTTTAATACATGGGACTGTTTTAGAACACTAAATATGATAAAATAAAAAACCCTCTTTCTGTTTTGAAAGAGGGTTTTTTATGTTTAAAGTTTAAGCTTATTTTTTAGCAGGAGCTGCATTTGTTTCAGCAGCTGCAACCGCACGGGTTGTAGTAACAGAAACAACAGATACGTTTTTAGCGTTTAATAAAGTAGCGCCATCAACTGTAATGTCGCCAACTGCAACTGAATCACCGATATCTAATTTAGTAATATCAATTTCAATAGCATCAGGCAATTTATCAGCAATACCGCGTGCTTTTAATTTACGCATTTTTAAAACTAATTTACCACCTTTTTTAACACCTTCAGATTGACCAACGATAACAACCGGAATATTTGCCGTTACCGGTTTTCCGTCAACGATTTCTAAAAAGTCAGCATGAATTAATTTATCATTGATTTTGTGATACTGTGCTTCTTGTAATACAGTTTTGTAAACTTTACCACCTAAGTCGATTTCAACGATGTGTGCATTTGGAGTAAAAATCACTGGTTTGAAAGCACGAATATCTGCTTCAAAGTGAATTTGTTCTTTTCCACCATAAATTACACATGGCACATTTCCTTTTTCTCTTACCGCCTTAGCGTTTACCTTTCCTACGTTCGTACGTAACGAACCGCTCAATTGTACTGATTTCATTATTTATTTTTTTTGTGATGTGTTTAAAATGCTCGCTTCATTTCTTGACATCTGTTATTTTATTTATTTAATGCGAGTTGAATTACATAATAAAATTGCTACTGATAGACTCATAGTTTTGTACACTATGAATTACTTTGGCAAATAATTCAGCTACAGAAATTACTTTAATTTTGTCGCTATGTTGTTTTAAAGGCACTGTATCCGTTACAATCAATTCTGTTAATTTTGAATTAGCAATATTTTCATAAGCCTTACCGGATAAAATAGCGTGCGTACAAACCGCTCTTACGCTTAATGCACCACGCTCCATCATCATATCGGCAGCTTTACATAAAGTTCCACCGGTATCTACTAAATCATCTACTAATACAATATTTCTTCCTTCAATATCACCAATGGCCGTCATGTGATCTACTACATTGGCTTTTGTACGCTGCTTGTAGCAAATAACGATTTCAGATTTTAAATGTTTAGCATAAGCATTAGCACGCTTACTGCCTCCCATATCCGGAGCTGCAATGGTTAAGTTTGGTAAATTTAAACTTTGTATGTACGGTAAAAATATAGAAGAAGCATATAAATGATCCACAGGAATATCAAAAAAACCTTGGATTTGATCAGCATGTAAATCCATTGTCATCACACGGGTTGCACCGGCTAATGCTAACATATCAGCTACTAATTTAGCGCCAATAGCAACACGAGGTTGGTCTTTACGATCCTGACGAGCATACCCAAAATAAGGAATAACAGCAATGATTTCTTTGGCAGATGCGCGTTTTGCAGCATCTAACATCAATAATAATTCCATTAAGTTATCTGCTGGCGGCATGGTTGACTGAATCGCAAACACGCTTTGTCCACGAATACTTTCGTCGTAAGATACCTGTAATTCGCCATCGCTAAAGCGATAATGTGCCATTTTACCTAAATCTTTACCATAAGATTTTGCAATCTGTTCGGCAAGCGTATTAGTAGCGCCACCTGAAAATAATCTAACGTCTGTTTCCATTTTGTGTTTAAGGGACGCAAATATAGCATTTTTAGTGGTTTTGCATACTATTTTTGCCTGTTTTTTTCTGAATCCACAAAATTCTATTACATTTGCAGCCCTTATTGTTTGGAAATAGCAAAAAGGAGTCTAAAATGCCCAGCTGGCGGAATGGTAGACGCGCTGGTCTCAAACACCTGTGGGAAACCGTGCCGGTTCGAGTCCGGCGCTGGGTACTAAGCCGGACTTCTCTGTAAAATTTGAGAAGTCCGGCTTTTTTTTGTCCCCTAAACCCTTTGATAATCCGGCAACACAGGCAATAATCGAGTTTACTTCCGGGGTTCGATAATGGTCGATTTTTGCGTCATAAGC
>JAEUTR010000047.1 GCA_016787365.1 Bacteroidia bacterium | reverse complement strand
AAATTGCGTACTTCCGGGAAATAAAAAACCAGGATATTGTAAACTGTAAGAAATAATTTCGCAGTCATGACCTTGTTTGTTAAAGGCATCGCAAAACAATTCGTCGAATGTTGCCAAACCACCTCGTAATGGGTATGCGGGACCTATTATAAAAATTTTAGCCACTTACTAATTTACTTTTTACCAACAACTAATTCTATTAAATCTTTTTCTTTCAAGTAAGTATTTGCCAAAGTTTTTATTTCTTCAGGTGTAATAGTTTTTACTGCTTCGAAATAGTTGTCAAAATAATCATAATCCAAGCCAAATTCCCAAATAGCTTTAAACTTATCAGCTAGTGAATATGGTCCATCTACACTTCTTAAAAACTGTCCTAATACATAATTACGAACTGTTTCTAGCTCATTAACATCCACTAACTCCTCGCGTAATAATTTTATTTCTTTATAAATTTCTTTTAAAGTATCATTAGTTACATCAGTTCCTACTTCTGTTGAAATATAAAAGAAACCTCCATTCACTAATGAAGCTAGTCCACTTCCTATACCATACGTATAGCCTTTATCTTCACGAATATTAGCCATCAAGCGAGAACCAAAGTATCCTCCAAGTATCGTATTTAGAACCTGAAATTTAAAATAATCAGGATTGCGTTTATTAAACATTAATCTACCTACTCTTACTGCCGACTGAATGGCATCCGGCTTTTCAATAAAGTGTTTTTGTTGTTTTGTTGTATCTAATACAACTTTAGGGACAGGAATAGACTTACTATGGTTATGCCCCCAGTTTTCTTTTCCAAAAAATTTATTTAAGGTTTCAATTAAATCTTTTGATAATTTACCTGAAGCTACAATCGTACAGTTTCCTGAATGGTAAAATGCCTTATAAAATTCGATAACACTTTCTAAAGTTAATTTATCAAAATCTTCATCTTTTACTGAAACACCATAAGGATGTTTTTCTCCAAATATCAATTCAGAAAAACGACGACGAGCTAACACATTTACTTTTTCGGAATTAACTAAATGTTTTTGTTTTTTGTTGGAAATATAAATATCAAATTCATCTTTTGGGAACGTTGGATTTTTGATAATATCCTCAACATAATGCAAACTTTTGTCTAAATATTTGTTTAAACTAAATAGAGCTAACGAAGCATAATCCTGTTCAACGGCACATTCAAAAAAGGAACCAAAGAAATCAATATTATCCGATAATTCATTTGCTGTATAATGTTTAGTGCCGGTTTCTAGTAAATTATTAGCAGCCGATGCTAATAAGGGTTGCGACTGGTAATACATCCCTGCTTTAAAAATAAATTCAATTTTGGTTAATTCCTGAGAACCACTGTCAATTGTAAATACTTTAATTCCATTATCTAATGTATTTTCAACGGCATGTTGAATATGAATTTTATCTATTGTTTTAAAATCGGGAGCTTGTTTTCTGTCTAAAGTCATGGTTTAAATTTACAGAAAATCAATGAAATAATAGAAATTTTAATCCTACTGAATTCAATTAACCGTATATGTCAGCTAACAAATAAGACTTCAAAGAATGCCGAAACAAGTTCAACATTACAAAAATTACAGAGAATTTTTAATTTTTAAAAGTTGGTCTTTGATTCCTTTCAATTTATCAATAACCTCAACTTTTACCTGATCAGATTCTTTAACCCCACCTTTCAGCTTATCTTTAGCGCCTTGAAGTGTGTAACCTTTTTCTTTTACAAAATGAAAAATTAATTTAAAATTTTCAATGTCTTTTTTTGTAAAAAGGCGATTCCCCTTTTTATTTTTGGAAGGGGTAATAACATCAAATTCTTTTTCCCAAAAGCGTATTAATGATGTATTTACATCAAACATATCTGCTACTTCGCCGATAGAGTAGAATAATTTTTCAGTTTCTTTTTCCAATAATGCCATTAATCAAATATAATACAGGAAAACATGAGTAATACAAACCTTTTTTCAACAAAAACACTAAAGCAATTAACATTTAAAAATTGAAGTGCTAGTTATTTATACCACATGTTATCGCTTTCGGATAAATAAAATAAAATTTCATGTTTTCAATACCCTCAGATATGTAATTATGTAATTTCGACAAAATACCTCTTTTATTATACAGAATTGAACTTATTGTGAAAATGATTTTAAAAATCTTTTAAATAAACTCCAAGTAAATGGTAAATTTGCTGTCTGAAATTATGAGTGATAAAATACAACACGAATGCGGAGTTGCTTTAATAAGA
>JAEUTR010000031.1 GCA_016787365.1 Bacteroidia bacterium | reverse complement strand
ATGGCATAATATTCTTTGTAAAAAACATGAGGTTCAACCCATAAATATCGTTATTTAATAAATTAGCCGGTATTGTACAAACAACCGTATTTAAGGAGTTTTTAATTACGTTAAATAATTTACCTGTGCTAAATACATTGGCTCCCGACACATGAATTAAATCAAACCCAATGACCATTTCATTGAAATCGGACGAATTAAAAAATTGTATTTCTATTTTAAATTCAGTGTCAACTTTTAAATGTTCCCCCTGATGAACTAATTGAACCGATTTGACTTTGATAAACTCATTACCGATAGCTTCTGATATTGAATCGAAAAATAAATTATTTTTTAAATCATTATTTCTTAAATATTGATTCACGGCAGATCCTGTATCACCACTATAAATTAGCCTTCCGTTTTTTAAAACAACTGAATTTTGAGTTAGATTTTTTACTGCCTCCATATTGTGACTCACAAATAAAACGGTGCGCCCCTGACCGCTCACATCTTTCATTTTACCCAAACATTTCTTTTGAAATTCAGCATCACCAACTGCCAATACTTCATCGACAATTAAAATCTCAGGTTCTAAATGGGCGGCAACAGCAAAGGCCAAACGCACATACATTCCGCTACTGTATCTTTTTACGGGGGTATCAATATATCTTTCTACACCACTAAAATCAACAATCTCGTCGAACTTGCTTTTTATTTCTCTTTTAGTCATCCCGAGTATCGCGCCATTTAAAAAAATATTTTCTCTACCCGTTAAATCAGGATGAAAGCCCGTACCAACCTCCAACAAACTAGCAATACGTCCTTTTACTTTTATATCACCAACAGTTGGCGCAGTAACTCGCGATAACACTTTTAATAAAGTCGATTTACCTGCGCCATTTTTGCCTATAATTCCAAGTACTTCGCCTTGTTTAACATCAAAATTAATATCTTTAATAGCCCATACTAAGTCTGATTGGCTTTTAAGTGTTCTATCATTTTCTTCCCCAATTTTCAGAAATGGATCGCCCTTCCCTTTTAATTTAGAAATCCACCTTTTAACATCAGCAGACATTGTACTCGTTCCAACTTGACCCAAGCGATATTGCTTTCCAATATTTTCTACTTTAATTACAACCTTACTCATCGTTACACCGTGTCCATAAAAGATTTTTCCACCTTATTAAAAATAACAATGGCAATAGTTAATAATACAATCATAAACCCCGTACTATAGGCTAACGCACCCCAACTAAAATATCCTGTACCCAAAAATATATATTTAAAAGTTTCAATAATGGAAGCTATAGGATTCAATAAAAATAAACCTACATATTCAGGCAATTTTTGTTTTACCATACTGATTGGATAAATAATTGGACTTGCATACATCAATAACTGAACTCCAAATCCAATTAAAAAAGTAAAATCTCTGTATTTTGTTGTTAATGACGAAATCAAAACTCCAAATCCCAAGCCTAAGCCAGCCATTAAGAAAATTAAAAAAGGAAGTAACCAGATATACGACAAGTGTGGTGACACTATTGACGTTTTAAAATAAAAATATAGCCATACCGATAAAAACAACGCCAGCTGAACTGCCAGTTTAATGAGATTAGATAAAATAATAGATAAAGGCATAACTAATCGTGGAAAAAACACTTTGCCAAATACACCGGCATTGGCGACAAACACATTTGAGGTCTTATTTAAACAGTCAGCAAAATAAGTCCACAGTGTAATACCAGATAAATAAAATAATATGCGAGGCATGCCATCTGTAGAAATACCTGTTATTCCACCCAAAATAGTTAATGTAATTGTAGTCATGATAGGTTGAATGAGAAACCAAAAGGGGCCTAAAACGGTTTGTTTGTAAACCGAAACAAAATCTCTGCGAACCAACAAAAACAACAAGTCCTTATATCTCCAAATAGATAAAAAATCAATGGCATACCATTTATTTTGTGGTTTAATAATTAAATCCCATTCTTGTTGTTGTTCATTCATTTTTCTATTAAAATAATTAGTTCGTAATACTATTTTGCTTTTAAACTGTAATAAGAATTTATTTCATAGCACTATATCGGTATTAACAAGTCTTGGGGCAATTTTACTTTTATCAACTGTCCGATAGAATCTAGTATAATTTCAATAAAACGGTCTTCTTTGTTTTCAATAACAAAACCTTCAACATTTTTTAAAGCCCCTGAAGTAATTTTTACTTTGTCACCTTTTTTATAGTCTTTTTTTAATCCAGAAACTTCTAAATGATAACCTAATTTCACTAGTTCCTTTAACTGATCTATCTCCGCTTCTCTTATTTGAGCTATTTCGCCACAATGCCTTACAAAGTTAACAACACCTTTTGTTTGTACCACTATATCTTTATCTTTTAAATTAATATTTACAAATACATAACCGTTAAGCAAAGGGAACTCTACCATTTTTTTTCGGTCACTCCATTGTTTCATAGTTTTTACAATCGGTACATATGCCTCAATGTTTTTTTCTACTAACATTTGAGCAACTTTTTTTTCGGAACGTGAGTTAACATATATAGCGTACCAAGACATAAGAGTAAACGCAGAATTAAGGATTTAAAAAAATATAGTTTTATTTTTGATCTCAACTTGTTTAGTACATTCACAGCTTCGCCTCCTCAGTCACATATACTAAGTGTGGGTTCATAAGAAACTACTATCAATCTAACAATACAAGAAACTGCATAAACTAGTTTCTTGTATTTATCTACTCCATAGCAAAAGAGGCTTTTCCCTTGATTCTTTTACCTTATTTAATTCAA
>JAEUTR010000522.1 GCA_016787365.1 Bacteroidia bacterium | reverse complement strand
AGCTTTTAAAATAATGTTTGTTATTTCTTTGTTTAACAACTCCATGCTTTGTCCTAATCCGTTTTATCTGTCCAATCCGCGTTCTTTTTTTAATATATTCTCACTTCAGTAGCTCCATAACCATAATCTTTGTAAGAAGCATCATAATATTCGATGTCATCTATGGTTTTTAAAATTGAAATGATTTCTTGTTTTAGTTTTCCGTTTCCAACGCCATGAATTACAATTAATTTTTTAATACCATTGCTTAAACAATATTGTAATTCTTTTTCAAAGCGTTCAAGCTGAATCGATAAAATTTCGTGGTTCGTTAATCCACTATGAGAATCCACTAGCTCTTCAATATGCAAATCAATCTCTTTGGTTAAATCTTTAATACGTTGTTTAGCAATGGATGTTTTTTGTGGCTGCTTAAATTCTTTAATCGCTTTTAAACGCGTCATATCCTCCATTGTAATGGTTTTTTCAACCACTTCTTTATCTAGAAAGTTTTCCTTTAAAATATAGGCGTAGACAGGGAACTTAAATTCGTTATGCTGAATTAAAGTTGACTGCGACATGATTTTATCATTAATGTATAAAATTTCCGCTAATGGAATTTGAGATTTGTAATGCATGTTTTTATAAAACAAACATTCAATTTTATGATAAGCATATTCTTTAAAAAAGTTTTTCTTTACCTGTTTTAAAAATACTTTTTGATAGGCTCCTAATTCGCCATGCTTCAATGTTTGAAAATATTCATCGTCTTTTACCGAATAAGAAAACAATACATTGTATGAAGAGGAATTGAATAAATAAAATTTATAATCTGTTACCAAAGCTGGCATTTCATGGTCGGGTTCAATGATGAAATAAATAGAATCTGATAAAATCGTTTCCAATTCCATTTCTATATTTTCCACTTCAGGATTCAAAATCAATTCCGTATGAATAGGAACTAAATGTTTACACAAATAAGGGATTTCGAAACCATCTTGCATTTCTACAAAAACCGTTTCTTTATCTTTAAATCTAGTAATAACACCCTCTCCTACTTCGTTCAAAAAACGTACTTTATCTCCTATTCTTAGTTTCATCTGTTATAAGTTTATTTGGAATGCGCCACTCTCTTTTACCGAATAAAATGGAATGTCAAATTGAGCGCATTGTTTTTTTAATTTCTTTACAAATTTATAACTGTTACTGCAATCGGCAATAATTACTGGCTTGGTTTTATAATTAGTTGTGAGTTCAATAGGATTATCGTTGCTAACTAAAATATAACTTGGATTAAATTGTTCTATACTTGTGTGCGAAACAGATTTTAAAATTACTGTAGAATCTAATTTAAAAGCATCTGTATCAACATTTATTATTTTCAAATCAGAATAATTTAATAAATACGGTTTTACATATCTTTCAAAATCTTTGGTTTGCAAAGAATTAAAGTTACCATAAACACTATGTCCAACTCTCAAAGCAAAAATCGATTGGCGTTTTATATGAAATACAATGAACTCTTTTTGTTTAGATTCATTGTAATTATTAACGATCGAAAAAGAAAGCCAAGCAATCAGCAATAAACATAATGCTAATACCTGCTTATAATTTTTAGTTGATAGTATCATTAAGCAAAGTAAAATGATGATGGTTATAAAACAAAAATCTGTTTTTGAAAAAGAAATAAAATCAATAAAACCATAATTTGAATTGTCTGTTAATTGAGCAACCCACAGCATCATACTAGTTGAGGCATTAATGATATAAACCAAAACATGATTGACAAAAACCACTTTATAAAATATCAAAAACAAAGCAGCTGCCCCCATTATCAAAAAGCTAATTGGAATAATAATCATATTAGAAAACACGAACCATATTGGAAATTGATGAAAGAAGTATAATGAAATTGGTAAAGTAAATACAGTAGCCGAAACCGACATTAATACCCCCGACCAAGTCATTTGTAGAATTTTATTCTCGAAAAAATATAATTTCTGAAAGACAGGGTATAAATACATAATTCCAAAAACTGCACAGTAACTTAACAAAAACCCAACGTCTTCAATTAAATGCGGATTATAGAGTAATAGTAAAAAAGCGGATAACAAAAGTGTGTTATAAGAATTACCTTGTTTGTAAAATGTTTTTCCTACCAATACTAAACTTAACATCAATGCTGCTCTTAATATGGAAGGAGATAATCCTGTAACTAAAACAAATAGCCACACACCAAGCATTACAAAAACAAATTTTGTTTTTTTGTATTGATCGTATTTATCTACTAAAGAAAATAAAAAAATCAACACAGCATATAATACTCCAGTATGCATACCGGAGACGGATAAAATATGCAGCGTTCCCGAATGAGAAAAACTCTGCATGACATCATTATCTATCTCATCATCATAACCAACCAACAAAGCCGAACAAATAGAAAAAGCCTCACGGGATAAATTACTTTGCCTTAAAACAGAAATTAATTGTGATTTAATACGTCTTCCCAATTCTATTGGATTTAATACGCTAGAAGATTCAATTGTTGGTATAACAACAAGAGACTTCTCATGTGGGAAGACCGTATGAAAAATATTTTTACTTTCCAGATATGCTTTATAATTAAATTCGTTGGGATTTTTTGGTTCTGTTAAATAATTGAATTGAGAATTCACTAAAATGGTATTTCCAAGTTGTAGGTTTTGTGATGCTCCATTTTTTAAATATACAATTGTATGGCCTTCTGTATAATGCCACACATTATCTGATTCTATACATTTTAACTGTACAAATAGTTTAGTGAATTTTTCAGTGATTACAGGTATATCATTAATAGTTGCAATAAAACACTGCTGTTTAGATGTAACGTAATTGGAATAATGTGTTGTGTTGTTTCTTGAATTATATAAAAAACAAGCTTCATATGCCATTATAAATAACAAAACATTAGTTAGCAGTATAAATATTTCTTTTTTAAAATATGTTTTTGTGGTATGATATCGTTGAAATAAAAAAGAGAAAATCCAGCTTAATACAATTATTAAAAAAATGACATGCAGGTTTTTAGTATGGCCGGTTTTAAAGCAACAAATAATCCCTAATACATAGGGTAATAAAATTTTAAGAAAGGGTATGGATTTAAAATTTATCACAAAAAGAGCAACAAGTTCTGTTATACTTTAAGTCCAATAATTAAAATATCATCTGTTTGTTCATATGAACCTTGCCAGGAAGTAATTTCCTGAGAAAGTCTTTCGCCAAGTATAGGTAAAGGCACATGATTGTTCATGAGTAAAAACTGACGCAAGCGGGCAGGATTATATTTTTTGTTTTTGTCTCCACCAAACTGGTCGGTAATGCCATCTGTAAATAAAAATAACAAGTCATCTTTTTTGATAGTAATTGTTTTGGATGGGATCACGCTTTCAAAATCTGCATAGCCACCAATATTTACATTTTCAGAAGCTAAAGTAATCAGTTCATTGTTTGAAATAATGTATAGAGGCCTGTTTGCGTTTACATATTCAATTGTGCTTTTTTGTTTATTATAACATATCAACGCAATATCCAAACCATCGTTTATCTGATCATAAGAATTCTGGCTTAAGCGGATATTTATCTCATGGCGTAAAAACTCCAACATTTTAGCCGGACTAAAATGACTTATGTTTTCATCAATCGATTCGTTTAAAATACTACTCGAAATAAGCGACATAAATGCGCCGGGAACGCCATGCCCTGTGCAATCCACCACTGCAATATATATTAATCCGTTTAACTCTTTAATCCAGTAATAATCTCCACTTACAATATTTCGTGGTTTGTAAAATAAGAAATGGTCTTTAAAATGGTTTTTTAATACATCAATGTTTGGCAATATGGTTTGTTGTATACGTTGGGCATATTTAATGCTATCTGTTAAATCTTTATTAATTCCCTGAATCAATACATTTTGTAATTCAATTTCTTTCTTTTTGTTTTCGATTTCAGATGTGCGTGATTTAACCTGGAGTTCTAATTTTAATTTTTCGCGTTTCAAACGTTTTTCCCTATTCACAATAAAAAAATACATAAAAGCAATAAAGCCAAGCGCAATTACAATATAAAATAAGGTTGTTTTCCAAAACGGCGGAGTTACCGAAAAATGGTATGTAAATTCTTTCGAAGCAGAAAAATCATTACTTAACGACGCTTTAATTACTAAACTGTAATCGCCCGGAGGTAAATTACGATAGGTAATTTCATTAAAGCTAAACAACTGTACCCAATCTTTATCATACCCAATTAATTTATAACTGTAGTTCATTTGCTTTTGCTCAGCAATATTATCCGTATTTAAAATAAATTGAATGGTATTGTGAGTGTAGTCTAATTTTAAATTATTTGGCATTTTATACCAATTATAAAATCCCTCAAAGCTTAATGAAGAATAATCTCCGGAAGTAAATAAACTTTGATCACTCCAGTCAATATTTTTGTTTTCAATTAAAATGTTATTAATAAATACAGATGTT
>JAEUTR010000003.1 GCA_016787365.1 Bacteroidia bacterium | reverse complement strand
GCAGACAACAAAGCAATTGCAAAAGCGGTAGAAACTTTTTTTATTTTTGCTTTGCAATTGCCTAGCAACATTTGTATCTTTATTTAAACATTTCGGTAGACAACGGTTTCAATTCGGCCGAAGCAAGCCGCGAAAACGTTACCTGCAAGGCTAGACAAACCACAAGACATTGAAAACATATATTTTTATATTAGCCCTTTTAACTTTTTTAAGCTGTAACAGCGGACAGACAGCTAGTGAAAAAAAACAAACAGCCGACTCCTCGACAGCTTTAAACAATGACAGCGAGAATAAAAAGCAAATTATATACTCAGACAAACAACTTGAATTATTTCTTGACAGTATTGGAGAACTTAACACGCAACCTCTTCTAGACAAAATTGGATTTTATTCGGACTCCATTTTTAAAAGTCATTTGCAATTATCTAAAATAATTCCTCTGCCAGACTTCAATAAACTCAGAAAAGCTATAAACTCTAAAGAAATATCAATCGAAACAGCAAAGAGAATTTTTGGTGATATTCAAATCGACAGTACATTTATTGAAAAAGGGACAATACCCTTAACCCTGTATTCATTTGACAAATTAAAAAAAGAACTTTACGAATTTGCAATTTGCCTTGGCTACTCTGAAGTAAGTAGTGGTTGTGACCTATACTTTTTCAAATCCAACAAAATTATTTCAAAACATAGTATTTATCACCGTTACGGACTTGAATTGAAACATTACAGAGATTCAGATGGAAAAACTGTAATCTATTATAAAGAAAATTACGAAAGCGGTTCAGGAATTTGGTGGTTTAATTTTTACTTTTATAAGTACTACGACGACAAACTCATTCCTGTTTTAAATGAGCTCGAAAATGGAAATTTACAGTCCCCGTGGGGACTACGTGTTTTGTGGTTAGAATCCTTTGTTCAAAAGACAAATCCTTTAACAATCAAAATGGTCTATTATCAGCAATTACCAGACACAACAAATCCTGACACCAGACCAAAAATCATAAATGATTCTACTATTGTAACTTATAATTGGGATGAAAAATCAAAAACATTTAATGGTAATTACGAAAAATCAAAAATAAGTAAAGCCCAAATTTATTCATATTATCTTGAAGACAATGAAATACTATTTATCAATTCTTATTATAAAACTTTAAAGAGTTCACTGCTCGACAAAGACAAAAAAAAGTTGACACTCAATTATCTCAATGAAATTAAAAACTATTATGAGAATAAGCCCAGCAGGTAACACAACCTAAATCCCATTTGGGCATTCGGCTTCGGCTTTTGCAAAAGCGGTAGACAATTAGTTAATTTTCGCTTTGCAAAAGTCCATTAAACATTTATCTTTAAACTAACATTTCGGTAGACAAAGTTTCAAACTCCAAACGGAATTTAGCTTGAAACCGTTACCAGTAATGCCCCCAGAAATCTCCGTAGAAAATTATTCGGTTGACAACAATGCTTTTTTCAGAACAATTTAGGACATTTTAGAACAGGGTTTCATAGTGACAGTTTAGGGAAATAGAAACGGTTTTTAGTTTTTTATTTTCCTCCCCTTTTTGCGGGTTTGAAAAACCCGTTTTGGCTATCCCTAATTTAGCACATTTGTTTTTTGCAAAAGGCAGGCAAAAAACCAAATAAGCTAAATTCCTACCCTTTACAAATAGGTGTGCTTTCAGCACCTTTTGCGCATCTCACGTCCGTTCAGTCAAAGGCGCAAGCCTGCGGCAGCATGGTGTTTTTTTAGCCATATACCTCACAAAAAATTTAGTATATTTGACCTGTTGAAAAAAGCATTTTACATATTATTCGCTTTCTACTTTTTAAGCTTATCTGTCATGCCTTGTAATGACGAGCAGGATTGTAAGGAAGCTAAACATACTGAACAAGTTGCCCAAGCAGATAATCACGAACATGAAAACGAGATATGTACTCCTTTTTGTGTATGCTCATGCTGCGCCACTCACATTTTATTCTCCAATTTTTCAAACGATTTTTCGATAGACAATGAAATAGCAACAGTTTACACTAAACCAGCTAATGCAGAGCTTCGCTCTGCCATAATTTCTGTTTGGCAACCGCCAAAGCTTATTTGCTAATTTATTGCGTATAAATTTATACGCTTTTCCACTTCGTTTTATTTTAATTAGCAAGTATGAAAAAAATATTCATAGTGGCTTTACTAATGACTTTGTGCTCGTCATTAGAAGCCCAAAATACATTAAACGCGTACATAAAAGATAGTGAAACCAAAGAAGCATTAACTGGGGCAACAGCCTTATTACTTAATACGTCCAATGGTGTTTCAGCCGATATAAATGGTTTTGTTGTCCTTTCAAATATTCCCGATGGCAAACATGCTGTCCAATTTTCATTTATAGGATATGAAGAAAGAACAGATACAATTAATTTTCCTTTATCAGATACACTTGTAATTTATCTGAATAGTGAAGGTGATGAGTTGGATGAAATTGTGGTTTCCTCAACCCGTAGTTCAAGAACAATAAAAGATATTCCTACACGGATAGAATTTATTGCAGGTGAAGAACTCGATGAAAAAGCAAACATGAAGCCTGGTGATATCCGCATGGTTTTAAGTGAAAGTACAGGTATTCAAACACAGCAAACTTCAGCTACCTCTGCCAATTCATCTATCCGTATTCAGGGCTTAGATGGTAGATACACGCAAATATTAAAAGACGGTTTTCCTTTATTCTCTGGTTACTCTGGTGGTTTGGGATTATTGCAAACACCGCCTTTGGATTTAAAACAGATAGAAGTGGTAAAAGGTTCCGCATCCACCCTATATGGTGGTGGTGCAATTGCAGGTCTTGTTAATCTTATTTCTAAAACTCCAACTAAAGAAAGGGAACTTCGGTTTTTAATTAACGGCACATCTGCAAAAGGTCTTGATGTAAATGGCTATTACGGCAAGCAGTTCAATAAAATGGGTGTTACATTGTTTACTTCTTACAATAGTAATGCTGCTTATGATCCTGCGGGAATTGATTTAACAGCTATTCCAAAATTTGAGCGTTATACCATCAACCCGAAACTGTTTTTTAATCTTACTGAAAAAACAACCCTAATGCTTGGTTTAAATACTGGTATCGAAAAACGCATTGGCGGCGATCTTCATTACATAGCGGGAAAAGGCGACAGTATTCACAGTTATTTTGAAAGAAATAACACGCAAAGGATAAGTACACAATTTAACCTTGAACATAAATTTGGTAAATGCAGCCACTTAACATTAAAGAACTCCTACAATTCATTTAACCGCTTGGTTCAAACTCCAGGATATGAATTTAATGGTACGCAAAATGCAACCTTCACAGAGTTCAATTATGCCAATCATGGCGAAAAAACAGAATGGATTGCAGGCTTAAATTTATGGACTGATAATTTCACGGAGAAAAAGTTAGATTCAATTCCGCTTCGCAATTACGACCAGACAACTTTTGGAGGTTTTATCCAAAATACAGTTAAAGCCGCTAAATGGTTAAACATTGAAAGTGGTTTAAGAGTTGATTATGTGATAAATTACGAACCAGTAATACTTCCGCGCGTTTCTTTATTGTTTAAGATTAGTCCAAAATTAACTTCACGTTTAGGTGGCGGCTTGGGTTACAAAGCCCCTACCATTTTTACCGAAGAAAGCGAAAGAATACAATACAGAAATGTATTACCAATTGATAAAACAAACATTCTTGAAAAAAGCTATGGTGCAAATTGGGACTTTAATTATCGAACTTCTTTGTTTGATGAAAAAGTATCACTCAGTGTTAATCAATTGTTCTTTTATACATTCCTTGACAATCCTTTAACCTTAATAGCAGATACAAATTCTTTATACAAGTTCGCCAATATTAATGGACATATTGATAGCAGGGGTTTTGAAACAAACATTAAAATTGGCTACAAACACTTTAAACTTTTCCTAGGCTACACATATACCGACACCAAAACACATATAGGAAATATACATGCCGTCAATTACCTAACGCCATTGAATAAAATAAACTCAGTATTGTTTTACGAAATAGAAGATAAATGGAAAGTTGGTTTAGAAGCTTATTATTTTGACAGGCAAAAACTAAGCGATGGTAAAACCGGAAGGGATTATTGGGTATGTGGTTTTATGGCAGAAAAGCTTTGGGAAAAGATCTCTGTTTACGTTAACTTTGAAAATTTCCTCGATGCAAGGCAAACACGTTTTGATAACATCTATACAGGAACACAAACAAATCCAGTATTTAGAGATATTTACGCTCCGCTTGATGGCTTTGTATTCAATGGTGGAATAAAAATAAAATTGTAACATGAAAAAATCAACATTTCATATCTCAAAAATGGATTGTCCTTCCGAGGAAAACCTGATCCGCATGAAACTCGACGGCCAGGCTATTCAAAAACTGGATTTTGACATTCCCAATAGAAGATTATCAGTTTATCATGAAGGCAATATACAACCCATCGATGAAGCACTCAAAGATTTAAAATTAGGTTCTCTTTTAGAAAACACTATAGAGGCAGAAATACAAAACACCCAAACCGATCATCGGAAAGAAAAACAACTATTGTGGTCGGTACTTCTTATAAACTTTGGTTTTTTTGTTGTCGAAATAATAACAGGTTTCTTTTCCCGATCAATGGGTTTAGTTGCCGATAGTCTTGATATGCTTGCTGATGCTATTGTTTATGCTTTAAGTTTATATGCAGTAGGTCAGGTAGCAACTAAGAAAAAACAAATTGCTAAAATAAGTGGTTATCTTCAAATGACTTTGGCTGTATTTGGTTTGGCAGAAGTAATAAGAAGGTTTATGGGTTACGAAGAAGTTCCGGCTTTTCATACCATGATTGTCATTTCTCTTTTCGCTCTTGTTGGTAATACCGTTTCGCTTTACTTACTTCAAAGATCAAAAAGTCAGGAGGCTCACATGCAGGCAAGCATGATTTTCACAAGCAACGATGTTATTGTAAATATTGGTGTTATTATCGCAGGGGCTTTGGTTTATTTTACACAGTCTAAATATCCTGACTTAATTGTTGGTGCAATTGTTTTCCTTTTGGTAGCGAAAGGTTCAGTACGTATTCTTAAACTGTCCAAATAATTTCTTTAGAAACACTCTTCAACATTTATTTTTAATAAACAGAAACC
>JAEUTR010000002.1 GCA_016787365.1 Bacteroidia bacterium | reverse complement strand
CGTTTCTGTTTTCTATATCTAAGCGTTTATCTTTTTCCAAATCCTTTTTATGTTCGCACATGTCTTCATGCGTACTAACAAAATGATCTAGTAATGTATTGGGATTAACTTTTAATTCCAAAGGACTTCTTGAAGGCGTGTATTTTACTTTTGCTCTGTAAGACGCATCAAAATCAGGACCATCGCATGCAGGGTTTGATAATGCCTGTTCTGATATAGATGCGGACTCTGAACTTCCAAATGATTTGGTGTTATCATCTTCTGCTGAAAACGTAAATTTAAAATAGCCTCCTTTGGGGGATTTAAAAATATATTTACCGGGTTTTAAATCGGTGCCCAATACTTCAACAGTATCTAAAACACCAAGCTCTTTAATTGCTACTGTTGTTTTTAAAGAATCATTTTTTTGATGAGTAGTTAATTCCTCATCAGATGGTGAGCCTCCGCATGAAGTAATGACAAGCGAAGAAAGGAATATTAATATCCCGTCATATTTAAAGAGGTGTTTCATTTTTTGTATTTATTATCATTATAAAATTATAGTATTTACACATACAACTCATACTCATGAACCAAAATATTTTGATGTAAGATTTTACCGAAAATATTAAGTTTTAATACTCAAAAACAGAAGGCTATCTTATTTTGATGATTTATATTTGATTAGAACATTTTTTTTACAAACTAATCATTATAAAAATGGAAACAGTAAAAGATGAATTTAAATTTGATGCCAGGGTTTATTTTTTACAACAAGGGCAAATCATTAATAACCTGAGTGACATTTTAGACACAAACATTTCAACCCATTCTCTCAATAAGTGGCTTTCTATCCTTATCGAAACCGTACTTTACATTTTATTCATTAGCATTTTAGTGGGCCTGTTTATAATTCCTGATGATCCTTCGTTTTACTTTGAAGTAAACAATACAACTCAAGTAACTGCCGAAATACATAGCGAAGAATTTGCCACACTTATGATGTGTATTAAACTCGTGTGCAATATATTAAGTTTACCAATATTGGCTTTTGCTATTTTATTAGGCCGTAACCGCAAAAAAAACGACCTCATTAAACAAGCGTATCAGGAAAGCATGAAAATGAAAATGAATTTTGATGAAATTTTAAAATCCATGCCTTTATAATAACAAAGATAAGGGAATACCATGTCAATAATAGTTATCTTAAATACAAAAAGCCTGAATTGCAACAAAGTATACCTGTAATTTAAGCAAACACCAAAGCTTCCGTTAATAATCGGGAGTTTTTGCTTCTACCCGCATAAGTTTTAAGGCGACTATAGGTTGTAAGCGCTACAAAGTTTAAACTCAACTTTCGTGTCTGCAAGGTAACTATTTGTCAATGTTTGGAAATTTTTCAATTACACGATTTACTTTCTCTTGATAAAATTCTGTTTGTTTATTGTTGTCTAATTGCTTGTAGTTGTCAACCATTAATTTAAGTATTTGAAATTTAAATTCAGTAGAAAAACCTTTTGTGTATGCTTGTTTCAAACAGTCAATTGAACTAGAATATTCCTTA
>JAEUTR010000661.1 GCA_016787365.1 Bacteroidia bacterium | reverse complement strand
CTTCAGGAAGAGCCAATCACACTCTAGTGTAACCAAAAGCAAATTCCTTATAATTATCAAAACAAGACTCCCTCTTAAAACCTAAATAATATAAAAAAACCTTACCTTTACTCAATGCCCTTTGATTACAAAAACACCCAGCTACCGGTAGCCATCGGGATATATTGATGTGGCATAAAACCTTTATCGTTCCCTATCTAAAACAGGTTGGTTAAATTGCTTGGTGCTGATGTTCATTTTAAATTCGTTGGAGAGTAAAGAGTCGGCGCCATTAAATACTTTTAAGCGGCAGGTGGTAAAAAAATCGCCGCTGCATTTAACACCTCGTGCAAAAGCAAAATACTGAGGAGGCAACTCCAAGCTATAGTAACTATTACCGCACCAACTATGGCTCCAATATTCTATAGGTTTCCAAGTTTTGTGCTCGTCTTGCGCTTCCACAATCATCATTAAACTGCCATCTTGTATTTCAACCGTAGCGGTTTTGGTATCAGATAAGTTGGCAATATAAATAGGAAAGCTTTTTACATCTTGTATTAAAGTATCGTCTTGCAACAAAATTCTATTATCATCAAAACTGCGGTGAAATAAATAACTTGCCCAAATAGGGCGCTTGGTCATAGTAATTTCGTTCATGGTATCAACCATCACTACTAGTTTTTTATTGGAATAGTTGTGTTTGGTTTCATTAGAAGGCTCCCAAAATTGGTGGTACTTCATGGTATCTTTTTTAGGTTGCTCTGGATTAAACTCCTCACAAAAAGGGCTAATGCATTCAAGGTCGTACCAGGCATTCATCATGTATTGAGGAGCCAGACATAAAATACTTTTTTCTTTATCGGTTTTGATGATGGGTATTTTAAACTGTACATCCGTGCTAGGTACTACATAAGATGATAATACTGTAATGATAGAAACAAACAATAAAATGATGAAGGTGCTAAGGATGGCGAAAGTTTGCTGATAAGGTTTCATGGCACATATATTTAGAGGTTAAACAATAGTGGTTACTTATTTAAAATTAATATCATTACCGCTAACCCTTTTATGCAAATGCATGCGTTGCAGCATTGGCTTTGTAACTGGTAGCTTGTGATGGATAAGTGGTGTTAATAGATATAATACAATAGTCATGTTTTGTTACAAATAATTTCAAGCTTCGAAATTTTGTTTTGCAGTAAGAATTTGAAATAAACAAAAACATCCCCCGTCCTGCGACTACCCTCCCGAGTCAAGTTCGGGACAAGCTTTTCCGCTCCTACGCTTAATCGCAAGCGTAAAGGAGGAATAAAAAAACATAAGTATCTAATAATCAATCGTAAAAAATTTCCATACTAATTATATTAATCCGGAGCGGCGGGTGGGCTTGTCAAAACGCGGAGGCGATGCGGCGTGAATTTTGGCTGCTTAGTTGAGTCTGAAAAATCTTTAGTGTTTTTCAGTGACGAAACTTAGCAGACAAAAGAGCGGGAAGGAATCGTTTTGACTTGTCTTTTTTGATGACTTTTTTTGACTAAGAAAAAAAGTCATAGATAAAACTACGAATGCAAATGCTTAACTCCTAGTTAAGTGTAAAAGATGAAGATGGCATAATACCCAAACAATTTATATCTTTACTCAATGCCCTTTGATTACAAACATACCCAGCTACCGGTAGCCGAAATCATCCCCGAAGTTCAGCAAAAACTAAAGGAACATACAACGCTCATTATTGGTGCGCCGCCCGGGGCAGGTAAAAGTACACTCCTACCCTTGTGTTTGTTTGAAGAATCTTTTTTAGCAGGTAAAAAAATCATTATGCTCGAACCAAGGCGTTTGGCCGCACGTAGCATTGCCATGCGCATGGCTGAGTTGTTGAATGAAGAAGTAGGACAAACCGTTGGTTACCGCATACGTTTTGAAAACCGGGTAAGTGTGCAAACCAAAATTGAAGTGGTAACAGAAGGCATCCTCACGCGCATGCTGCAAAGTGATAATGCTTTAGAGCAAGTTGGTTTAGTAATTTTTGATGAGTTTCACGAACGCAATTTACAAGCCGATTTAGCACTGGCTTTATGCCGAGAAGCACAACAGATATTACGTCCCGATTTAAGAATGATGATTATGTCGGCTACCTTAAATATACCGCAGCTACAAAACTTATTAAACGCACCGGTTATTGAAAGTAAAGGCCGACAATATCCGGTAGACATCATTTACACTAATGATGCCGACGAGTATTTATTACCGGAGTTGGTAGCACAAACCATTGCAAGAGCGATGAAAGAACATGATGGTGATGTGTTAGCCTTTTTACCGGGCGAAGGAGAAATCAGAAAATGTGAAGAGATTTTAAAAACACAACTACTGAATTTGAAATCTGAACGTGTCACTTCGAGCTCTGTCACCCTGAGCGGAGTCGAAGGAAGAGTCGAAGGGTCGAGAAGTACTATAAGTATTCACCCACTTTACGGCATGTTACCGCACAACGAACAGTATGCGGCCATTATGCCCAACAAACAAGGCAAACGAAAAATAGTATTAGCCACTTCCATTGCTGAGACTTCCTTAACCATTGAGGGCATTAGCATCGTAGTAGATTCAGGCTTTGGCCGTCGTTCACGTTTCGATCCCGCTTCGGGTTTATCCCGTTTAGAAACCTTACGCATTTCGAAAGACGCTGCCGATCAACGCGCTGGCCGTGCAGGACGTTTAAGCGCCGGTGTGTGTTACCGTATGTGGACTAAAGCCACACACGAACGTATGGCCGAACATCGCATCCCTGAAATCATGGAAGCCGATTTATGTGCTTTGGTTTTAGAATTGAGCAAATGGGGAAGTGATGACATCACCAAGATGTGTTGGTTAACCTTGCCACCAAAACATAATTTGCAGCAAGCATATGATACCCTACAACAAATTGGAGCCATTGAATCGGTGGCTGAGAATACGAAATCTAGCATGTCACTTCGATCTGTCACCCGGAGCTCTGTCATCCTGAGCGGAGTCGAAGGAAGAGCAGAAGGGTCGAGAAGCGACATTCCAAATAATGATGTCACAAAATTCAAAATAACCGAACACGGAAAACAAGTTCATCAACTGGCTTGTCATCCGCGTATCGCACACATGCTATTGTTAGCAGAGACCCCAGCCATGAAAAACTTAGGCTGCGACATTGCCGGTATATTAGAAGAACGCGATCCTTTACCAAAAGACAGTGGTATTGATTTAAACTTACGTATTGAAGCCTTACGCCGAGCGCGAAGTAATAATGCTTTTACCAATAAATTCAAACGCATCGAAAAAAATGCTGCCAGCTACCGTAAGCTATTAAATTTAGAAGCAGACAACAGCCCTGTGGATGCTTATGAAACCGGATTACTGCTTGCTTACGCCTACCCCGAACGCATTGCTTCGGCTAAGCCAGGCAATAATGCACAGTTTCAACTGGCTAACGGTAAAATAGCTGCCGCTGGACATAAAGACGAATTAGCTCACGAAGCATGGTTAGCAGTTGCTAATATGGATTTACGCGACGGCCTCGGAAAAATATTTATGGCGGCGCCTCTCAATCCAAAAGATTTAATTCATCTGGTAAAAGAAAAACAAAACATTAGTTGGGATACACGCAAAGGCGGCCTCATTGCATCCACCGAATTAAAAATTGGAAGCATAGTATTAAAATCAAGTCCTATCAAAAATCCTGACTCAGATGTAGTTATAGACACTATTTGCAACGCCATTAAAACAGAAGGAGAAAGCTTATTGGATTTCACCGAACATTTTACACAATTGCAAAACAGAATTGGAAGCCTTGCAAAATGGCAACCGGATCAAACTTGGTTACCATGCGATACAGCACATTTATTGCAGCATGCAAAAGAATGGCTGGGACCTTATGTAAAAGACATTCGCAAAGTTGAGGAATTAAAAAAGATAGATATTTACGAAGCCTTATTACACTCGCTGACGTGGGAACAACAACAGTTGTTAAACCAATTAACGCCTGCAAAACTCGAAGTACCAAGTGGATCAAAAATAAAAATAGAATATTTCATAAACGGTGCGCAACCTTTTATATCTGTAAGATTGCAGGAAGTATTTGGTATGGCTGATACACCAACCGTAAATAACGAAACCATAAAAATTGTATTACATCTTTTATCGCCCGGCTACAAACCCGTGCAAGTAACCACCGACCTTAAGAGTTTTTGGAGTACAACTTACCACGAAGTAAAAAAAGAATTACAACGTCGTTATCCAAAACATGCATGGCCCGATGATCCATGGGATGCAAAGGCCGTAGCCAAAGGGAGAAGCACTAAATATTAATGGCTTAAAACTTATCGGTATTTAGTTAAGTAAGATGAAATATTTCTTCACTAAACAATTTTACACTTTCACTCAGTCAATCAAAACAAACATATAATTTATAATAAATTTAATTAAGCTCTAAACCTATTGATTTTACAATAGGTTTGAGAGATGTTTATTTAAAAAACAAAAACACATTCAATTATTTTTTAAAAATAATTATTGCAACATAAAATATTTGATTTACATTTGCATCACAAATTATAAAAAACAAAAATGAAACATAGTTTTACATATCGCCAAAACATACGCCAAATAGGCTTTCTGCCGGTATGGATGAGTATGGGATTATGTTAAACTTAAAATAATATTTAAAGTATAAGATAACCCCGACAAAAAAATCGGGGTTTTTTATTTACAAAAAAAATAAAAACAAAAAACAAATTATAAAATGAAACGATATCAAAGTCATGTACTGCCCGTATTATTTAATCAATCAAGAATCACTTGAAAGGGATGTTGTGTGTATAATTCAATAAACGAAATTATAGCCCGACCCCAAAAAGGTCGGGCTTTTTATTTATTGCCGAGTCGTCTAAAGAAAGAACATTAGACTTTGATTCTAACAACAATGGTTCGAAACAAACGTAGGTAAATTCGCAGACGTAAATGAAAATAAAAACAAGTCTGCAATCCTGCCTTCGCAACAAAATGGATAAGTAGCAAACGTGGTGTATGCGTTGCACTGAAGATGCAAAGACAGTGGTTCGACTCCACTCTTATCCACAATCGATTTATAGCTCAATTGGATAGAGCGCCCGATTACGAATCGGAAGGTTTAAGGTTCGAATCCTTATAAATCGACAAATACATAGGGAAGTATTTCAATTGGCAGAATGCGTGTTTTGGGTACACGTGGTTGTGGGTTCGAGTCCCGCCTTCCCTACAAACATAAATGGTGAGATTAGTGTAAAGGTAAACACAGCAGTTTGTGAATCTGCTAATAAGAGTTCGAGTCTCTTATTTCACCCAAAGGGAATACGCTAACGTTGGAGAGTTAGGACAGACTGTAAATCTGTTGTTTTTAAACTGAGTAGGTTCGAATCCTATTATTCCCACAAAATTGAACGTTCAATCTTCCTTCGAGTAATCGTTGGTATTAATAACAAACAAATAAAAAAAATAGAAATCATGAAAGAGAACCATTTTTGGATAGAAGAGCTTTTTTTGAAGGTAGATGATTTCTACTCAAAAGGAGAATTTGCTGAAGGTAAAAAAATATTAGAAGAAATCTTGGAGAGTGAGCCGGGTTATGGTCGTGCGCACAATCACTTAGGCTGGTTATACTACGTAAAATTTGACGACTTTGAGAGAGCAGAGTATCACTATAAATTGGCAATAAAATTTGCTAACGATTATCCAGGCACTTATATGAATTTAACTTACTTGTTAAACTATTTGAACCGTTATGGTGAATTAAAAAAACATGTTGATGTGGCTTTAAATATTGATGGCACAGTAAAATCAGTACTTTATAATGAGTTAGGTAAAGCTCACGAGATAAACGGTTTTTACGCAGAAGCAAGTAAAGCCTATAAAGCAGCTATTCGTTTTTCATTAAACAAAGATGAGATGGCAACTTTAAACGAAAACTTGTTGCGTGTAAAAAATAAAGTGAATTTATTTGAACGTAAATTTATGTTCTTCTAAAAACCGGAGCGTATCGCTCCGGTTTTATTATCATTTACTTTTAATACAATTATTCAAAATGAATTTGGAATTATTAATAAATAACAAAGCCCTTACGCTAAAGATGCAAAGAGGCTATGGAAATAATCTATTTTTAAAAGATGTAAACTTAATCTGTTTTCTTTTTTCTGGTTAAATTATAAGTTACACCAAAGAAAAATTTACGGTCTATTTTATCATAAGTGGGTACTGCACTTATATCAGTTGCTAAAGTTTTATCAACGGTTACACCATCAGAAGATATTTTTTTGGATAAAGCCACTGTTTTACCAATAATAACTCCACAGGTTAATGATAGGGTACGCTTCTTACCAAAAGAAAAACCGGCTCCTGCCAAATACCCTGTATTACCGTCAAAGGCAGATACCGATATTCCGGTTGCTAACCCTGTCGAAAAACCCGGCATAAGTTTTAAATTCAAATGCACTAAAGCCATTACTCCAAAATCTACCGGACGTTTTTTCTCAGTTCCTATGAATTTAACACCGTTATCATCTCCTATATAATATTGAGGTTTCACTAAATAGTTTAACCCGGGACCGGTTGAAAAATCAATGCTGAATTTTCCCTTTTTGTAAATATCTTCTTCAAATTTTGCCAAGGTATCTTTAGGATTAAAATTATCTAAAATATAAATGCTAATGGTTGTGGCAGATGATGTAAAATGATGTCCACTGGATGTAAAGCTTTTTGATAAACCCTTTTGAGCAATCTTTGTGATGATTTTTCCACCTAGGATTAAATTTGTTGAATTTTCTTTAAGACCATCATACGTGTGTTTTAATTTTGCCAAAGAATCAACCTTGGATAATGAAAAACTTTTACTTGATTTCACCATTTCAAGATAATTTTCGTAATACCCCATAAAATAACTTAAATGCTCTTCGATTGATTTTACATTCCCTAATAAATCTGTTGCCAATTTGCAAATTGCTGAACTATCCAATTTAGCCGCTTGTATTTTAAAGCTATCAACAGCGTTTGAAGCATCTTTAAGATAAGCAATCGCATCTGTATAACTATATGTACTGGGAATCGCTCTAAAATCTGTTGATTCTAAATTAGGGAATACAGTTTTTAATTGTTCCGGCAAATCTGAACTCCAATAAAAATCATTGAACTTTACTATCACCTTGTGTAATGCTGAATTAGTATTGGATATTTTCACAATAAAATCTTTATCCCAAGTACCTTTATGATTTAAATTCGTGATTTTTTTTACAGATGCATCATACTTAGCGGTTAATGTTGCTGTGCATTGCCCGTATGATAAACGGCTACAGCTTAAAGCGATTATAAATAAGGTATTTAACTTCATTATTTCAAAATTTTAATATAATTCTTGTCAAGGTATTATAATTATTACACCAATAAAAACTCAAAAAAGTAATTAGATATTAACCTGTTGAAAACTGTAAAAAAAGCGATGTAAGATTTTTTTAATTATGTGATAAAAATAAACTGCAAGTAATAATTTAAAATGAAGGAATGGCCTAATTAATAAATAAAAAAACAGAAGTATAAAAAAATAACCCAAATAATAACCGCTAAAATATTGTATGATTTTTTACAGTCTTGTTTCAAAAAAACATTTAAATGTGTTGATAAAATTTAGGGAAGACATTTAAAATACTATCATACTCATCAGTACAAATAGCAATATCAAAAAGTAGTTTATATATATTTGTCAACTCATATAATGATTCCATCTCTCAATCAAAATTTGCTCAACTAACTCCTATATTATGCCACACTCATCAGAAAACACAAAAACTGTTTTTATTAAAAATGCCGGTTTAATTATTTTATGGCCTTTTTTCGTCCACTTATTTCAGCATTTAAATTTAACTAAGGATGATCAGTTTGTATCGAGGGAAGCAGCTACCAAAGCTTGCTTGTATTTACACTATTTGGTTAACAAAAACACAAGTGTGAGCGAGCATGAGTTGTGTTTAAACAAATTACTTTGCGGATTGCCCGAATATACGGCGATACCCGAAACTATTGATATAAGCGATAGTGATAAAGAGCTATTGAACGAATTACTAAATGTTGTTATCTCTCGTTGGAACATAATTGATAATATAAGCCCTGATGGACTAAGAGAAAGTTTTTTGATACGCTCAGGTAAGTTAATAACTAACCAAGATGACCAAGTAAATTTAAAAGTAGATCAAAAAGCGTACGATCTGCTATTAAATCATATACCATGGTCGATTTCAGTTATTCGCTTACCATGGATGAAAACAGCACTTTATAATCAGTGGCGTTAAACATATAAATATACACTACATAAGTTGATTGGCGGGAACTCTTAAAATATTTGATAGCGTAATTAAATGACAAAGCCCCTATGCTAAAGGCACAGAAGGCTTAAATCACGAAGTCGCGTATGCGTAACCTACTAAAACGTTTACACAACTTCTACCCTTATTTTTAATTTACTAATTCAATTACTATATCCGGTTGTAGGCATTAATTTGTTATTTAATTGTGTGGTTATGGGTGCATTTATAAACTTTGTTAGCATACCTTGTCCTTTATCTATCATAAATACATCTGATGTGTTTGGTGTAATAGCCGGTATATAATCCCATGTTTTGGTCATACTCACACCAATTTTAGAGGTTTTGCGTGATAAGTTTTTTAAACCATCCGGCACGGTAGCATCAATTAAAGCCGTTTTTGTAACAAAACCTTCTTTTTTAAATTCAAAGGTATATACCTGATTCACAAAAAATACAATATCAAATGCTTGCTCATCATCAATAAAAACAGAATCCATCTTCACACCATCTCGATACATAATAACAGCATAATCTATCATTGGCTCGTTGCCATTCATAACATCAACTGATACATGCATGGCTTTGAAATTAAATTTTTTGTTTTGAGCGGTAGTTCTTAAAGTAAGCATATTGATGAATACGATTGCTAAACATAACATGTAGGTTTTCATAACATTTGGTTTTTGAAGGTTAATAATATCGGGTACTTG